>JASHTO010000545.1 GCA_030040515.1 Terriglobia bacterium | reverse complement strand
TGCGTCGAAATTCGAAGCCATTTCTCGGATTATCTCGACCACCTGTGCACGCAGGAAGCCAGGAAATCCGTCAATTATCATCTGTCGTTCTGCCCCTCGTGCCAGAAGCGGCTGGAACAGATGCAATCCGTTCAGGAGGAGTTGAAGGCGCTTCCCCGGCGGCGGGTCCCCGCGGAACTTGGTCTGCGCCTGCGCGTGCAAATGTCCCACCGGCTGAATCCGAATTTCTTCTCCTCGCTTTGGGTGCGTCTGGAAAACGCCCTGAAGCCGCTGCTGATTCCGGTGACGGGCGGTGTGCTGACGGCGGTCATCTGTTTTTGCTTCATTATGGGCTCGCAGGGGGTTCCCGCCGGAGATGATCAGGACGTCACGGTGCAGTTGGCGACGCCGGCGCGGGTGGAGCAATTGGCGCCCATGGATTTCAACACGGGCGATAGCGGCTTGGTGGTGCTGACCCAGATCAACGCCGAAGGTCGTGTGAAGAGCTATCGGATTCTCTCCGGCCAGCGATCCCCCGAACTTATGCACCGCCTCGACCTGATGGTTTACTACAGTGTCTTCAAGCCCGCCACGATGTTCGGCAGGCCTACGGATGGGGAAGTGATCCTGTCCCTGCGGCGAATTACGGTCCGAGGGTAGGCCGTTTGCCTCTATTCCCCACGTTTTCACGGCCACTGCGAACAAGCGCTGAAGATTCAACTGCGGTTCCGGCGTTCGAGCCCGGCCGCGCAAGTCTGCCCTGGGCAGCGTGCCTTTGCGCGGCGCTGCTGGGTGCGCTTCTGTTGCCTGCACCCGCGCTCTCTCAGCAGGGGAGCGTGGTGTTGGAATGGAACGAGCAGCTCTTCTGCGTCCTCGCGGCGGCGAATGCGGCGGGATACGACGCGGGCATGGGCGCCGCCAACGAAACGCGGCTGCAGGTGCGGGAGTATCTCGCGGCGCAGAACGCTCCCATCCTTCCAGAGCTCAAAAAATTCTACGACCAGCATCGCATCAAGGACAATCCCAGCAAGGAACTGGGGCAATACGTTTCCCTCGCCCTGCTGGTAGGCTCTCCGCCGGACTTCAATTTGACCGTCCGACCGGAAGAACTCCCTCCTGACGCGCGAGACGTGGCGGGCTTCCTGCCGCTGCTCCGCACCTTTTATCAACAGGCCAAGATGGAGGCGTTGTGGGCGCAGGTTCGCAAGTCCTACGACGCTGCGGTGGAGCGCTACACCGAGGCGGCGCGACAGACGTTTGTGGTGACCGAAGCCTATTTGCGCTTTCCGGCCGGCGGATATCTGGGCCGCAATTACGCCATCTACATCGACCTGCTGGGCGAGCCCGAACAGGTGGAGGCGCGGATTTACGGGTTGAATTACTATGTTGTCGTGACTCCGTCGCAAGACCTGAAGCTCAACGAGATTCGCCATCAGTACCTGCACTTTCTTCTCGACCCGCTCGCGGCCAAATACGGCTACGAGATCAATGAAAAGGTTTCGCTCAGTTCCACGGCTCGTCAGGCCCCCATGCTGGGTCTCGATTTTAAGGAGGACTTCGGGCTTCTCGTTACCGAATGCCTGATTCGCGCGGCCGAGCTGCGCATCGATAAAGTTCCCGCCGCAGACGCCCAGAAAAAGCTGGATGAAATGACCGCGCAAGGGCTGATCCTGATCCACTACTTTTACGAGTCGCTGGCGGAATTCGAGAAGCAATTCGATTCCATGACCGCCTGGTACAAGCCCATGATCCTCGCCATCAATGTTCCGAACGAAGAGCGGCGGCTCATCCCCGTGGAGTATGCCAAGAAACCGCCGGCCCCCGTGATGGTCAAGGAAACTCCGGAGCTGACCGAGGAAGAGAAACTACTGGACCAGGGCGACGACCAGTTTTACCAGGGCAAGTATGCGGACGCGCGCATCTCCTATCGCACCGTGCTTGAGAAAGATGACGCCAACAGCGAGCGCGCCATTTACGGACTGGCGGTGGTGTACGCCAACACGCGCAAACCCGATTTGGCGCAGGAGTATTTTCAGAAGGCGCTCTCCACTGCCCACGACTTGCGCATCATCACCTGGTCACATATCTACCTCGGGCGACTCGACGATCTGGCCGGGCAGCGCGATGCTGCCGTTGCGCAATATCACGCCGCGCTGGTGACCGCTGCCGCTTTCCCCATGGCCCTCCGCGCCGCCCAGAGCGGCATGGAAGTGCCGTTCGGCTCATCCCCCTCAAAGTGACACCTATTTTCCGAGGAAGTGGGTGAATTTCCGCAGGGCTTGCGGATTTTCACGCACCCATGCTTCCTCCTGAAACCGCATTCGCTTGGGAATTAGTGAGACCCGTCCAATGAATAACTTACGCGAGCATGACTTTTCTCTGGTCATTAACCAGTTTGTTTTCATAAACATTGCCGGATAGTGGGAGGGTTGTCGTCGGAGGGGGCAAGGCGGTTGAGGTCTAGCCTACTTCTCAATGTAACCCACAGATATGAAATAAGTTAAGAGGATGTATCCCATATCATAAGTGTTTTCATCAACATCGCCGGACCCTCCAAAATGTAGCCTACACTATCCTTTGTTTTCAATGACATTGCCGGACCCTCCTGCATTTTTGCCTACCTTTTTGTTTTCAAAAAAGCAAAGCCTTTTGTTTTCAATACCATCGAAGCCGATAAGTTCGTCGTAAAAACCTATAGCTATCTGTCTTTTCATATACATCGCTGAAAGCTACTTGCCATCCTCTAAAAGTAAACGTGAGAAATCCGACCGAGAACTTAGATTCATGAGTTCGGGCTCGTCGCATTCTTGCAACTTGTTGAATTCCGAAGATAAACGCATTTTGACTACCACCACGAGAATGGTTCAGATCGGATCGCTCCTCCGATCCACTTCAAGAGCGCACCATTTACGACACGATTTGGCACTTGCAGACGGCAACACGCAATCCACGGCTCAACCGGAGCTTGAATCGAGGCAATCCTGCTGCCATCCCATGGGGAATCAGCCAATGGTAGTGTCTCAGTTTGAAATTCAGTCTATCGACCGTCGCAGGAATTTGCTCCGTCCGGTGACGGACAACCCCGTACAATGCGACGCTCATAGAGCGCCGCTACAACCCAATTCGGGGTAATGGGTCAGTTTCAAATCTCGGAGTAGGGGCACCCCTTGCGGGTGCCCTGCTCAACTTCGCTGGGCTGAGGGGCAGGGACGAGCCCTGCCCCTACGGAATTTCAAACTGATCCAGTGCCGGTGTCCACGGCTACGTTGACAGGTACGTCCGGTATCTTGTACGCTCAACAAGTTATGCCGGCTGAGCGATTGGAGCTGATTTTCTAATCAAGGAAAGCGAGCAAGAAAATGAATATCAAATCCGCAGTCTTTCTGGTGTTGTCCTTGGTGCTGAGCGCGAAGGGTTTCGCCCAGGTGGCGACCGCCCCGACCATGGGTACGACGCCGGCGCCGGCCCCCATGACGGAAAAGGAAGTCATTACTGAGCTCAAGAAGGATGGTGCGGACCAGTTCCTGAAAGATCTCGACCGGCGCGGCGTGGATTTTGAGATGGACGATGAGACGGAAAAGCGCTTGCACAAAGCCAAGGCGAGCGACGAGGTCATTAAGGCGGTGAGGGCTGCGGGACCCAAGGAAAGGGCTGCTGCCCAGAATGCCGCGGCGCTGGCGAGCGGGGCGATCATCATTCCTCCCGCGGAGAATACGGATTTCAAGGCGATCCAAACCGAGCTTGATCCCGACAAAATCATTTCCCTGGCGGGCGCCTATGCGCAGAAATACCCGCAAAGCCAGGTGCTGACCTACGTATACGCCTACGAGGCTCACGCCTACCAGCAGAAGAACGACGCCGCCAAGGTGGTGGAATACGCGGAAAAGAGCCTTGCCCTGAAAAAGGACAATGTCGATATGTTGATGACCGCGGGCAACGTCATCCCCATGCCTCAATACATTCAATTGCACCAAGGGGAGGAAGAGCAACTGTTGAACAAGGCGGAGGGATATTGCCAGGAAGCCACGCAGGCCCTTGACCAGCTCAAAAAACCTCCCAACATGGATGACGCGAAGTTTGCGCAGCAGAAAACCACGGCCCTGGCCAGCATTCACGCCAGTCTGGGGTTGATTCACTATGACCGGGCAAGCCAGGGCCTGATGGGATGGGACAAGGACGAATTGGCGAAGGCGGAGAAGGAATTCCAGCAGGCGGTCACCCTGGCGACCCCCGAACCGAGCGACTACTATCGGCTGGGGGAAGTCTACGTGCGCGAGGACAAGATTGATGAGGCCATTGCGGCCTTTGGGAAGGCCAGCCAGCTCGGACAGGGCGTTGTGAAGCAATACGCCGACAAGGAAATCGAGACATTAAAGCAGCAAAAAGCCCAGATGGCGCCTGCCAAGCAATAGTCTGGTGAGTAATTCACGGGCTGGCCATGGACGTCGCGCCGAGCCGCCCGAGAGGCAAGGGCGATCGGTTCGCTGGCCATGCAAGGAATCGGCGCCCAAAAAGCATGCCGGAAATCCACCCCGACCATTTTCAGGCCACCATCGGCTATCAATTTCGCAATATGCAATACCTTCTGGAGGCGCTCACGCACTCCTCCTATGCGCAAGAGTCGGCGGACCGCCCGCGCGACAATGAACAGATGGAGTTTCTGGGCGACGCAGTGCTGACGTTTGTGGTAAGCATCACCCTGGCGGACGCCTTTCCGGACTGGGAAGAGGGTAATCTGACGCGGGCGCGCGCACACCTGGTGGCGGCACCGCACTTGTATGCCGTGGCTCGGAGTCTGAATCTGGGGCAACACCTGCGCCTGGGGCGGGGCGAGGAGAAGACCGGTGGACGCGAAAAACCCGCTCTGCTGGTGAATGCTCTGGAGGCCGTGGTGGCCGCGCTCTATCGCGACGGGGGAATTGACGCGGCGCGCGATTTTATTACCCGCTTCATCGTTCCTCAGGACCTGTCGGCGGCGACGGGAGAATTGTTCTCCATTGATTACAAATCCGCCCTGCAAGAACATTTGCAGGCGGAGAGGACCCCGCCGGCCGAGTATCGCGTGGTGGAGGAGTCGGGCCCCGAGCACCAAAAGACCTTTACCGTGGAGGCCCTGGCGGGCGACAATTTAAGCGCGCAGGGGCGCGGCGGGAGCAAGAAGGCCGCCGAACAGGAAGCGGCGCGCTTGATTCTGGAAAAACTGGGAAGGAAGACGCATGGATGAGCCCGACCGGAAGTCATCAACGCGCGACACGTTCGAATCGCTGGTCGTAACGGTTATTCTGGCGGTATTCGGGACCACTTTTGTTCTTCAGGCCTTCAAGATTCCCACCGGCTCGATGGAAGATACGCTTTTGATCGGGGACCACCTGGTGGTGAATAAGTTCATGTTTGCCCCTCCGGGTGGAAAGCATGGCCATCTGCTGCCTTATCGCGAGCCGCGCCGCCGCGACGTGATCGTTTTCAAATTCGCCCCCACCGACGAGCAGTCGGAGCCCGGCGAGCACTTCGTGAAGCGCGTCATCGGCCTTCCCGGTGACCGGATTCACGTCTTGCATCGTCAGGTCTTTGTCAATGGAGTGCCTCAGGTGGAACCTTACATCCGCCATGACCCGCTCTACGCCGGCGCGCTGCACCCCGGGGACGATTTCCCCCCGCCCGATGGTGAGGATCTGCCCGGCTCCACGGCCGCCTGGGTCGCGGAGTTGCCTAGCGTGATTCAGAATGGCGAAGTGGTGGTGCCTCCGGGAAAATACTTTGTCATGGGGGATAATCGGGAAGATAGTTGGGACAGCCGCTTTTGGGGTTTTGTGTCGCGCGACGTGATCATCGGCCGTCCGGTATTGACTTATTGGTCGTTTGTAACGCCACGCGAAGAATATCTTCACAACAAACTCAGCGACCGCCTGTCGCAGATCGTGGACCTTATCATCCATTTCCCGACCAAGACACGCTGGCGGCGCACGTTCACGCTTGTACGCTGATGCTCTCTCGTCATCGACGACGTTTTCGCAATGTCGCGGCCGCTCTGCTGGTCCTGGGACTGGCGGCGTGGCTCGTTCCTTCTTACTTCAGCGCCGAGCGCTATCGCCGCCGCCTTCAGGCGGGCTTGGAGCGGACGCTGCATCGGCCGGTGAAGTTTGGAGCCTTTTCTTTCCATCTGCTTCCGCGCCCCGGGTTCGCGATCGAAAACGTGGAGGTGGACGAGGACCCCGACTTCGGCTCGGAGCCCTTCGCCCGCGTCGACCATATCGATTGCGACCTGCGCTGGCACAGCCTCTGGCGCTCGCGCATGGACTTTGCCCACCTTCATCTGGACCGTCCAAATTTTAACATCGTCCTGAATTCAGACGGGAAATGGAACGTGGAGAATCTTCTGGTGCAAAGCGGCGTGACGGCGCCTCGCACCGCCGGCACGGAAGGGAATCCGGCGGTCGAGGCGGAGCAATTGGATCTGGAGGTGGATGACGCCCGAATCAATTTTCAGGTCGGGCCCAACAAAAAGCCATTTGCGCTTACAGAGGTTGGGGCGAACCTGCAAATCAATCCCGCCGAAGGCCGAGTGCGGTTCCAAATTACCGCGAGCCCCCTGCGCTCCGACCTGCCCATCCCTACTCCCGGACCGGTCGAGCTGACCGGCGAGTGGACGCCGGGCGGGGATTTGCATGGCCCCATCGACGCCCGCCTGCGCACAGAGGGCGCATTGCTTTACGACTGGATTCCCGTGGCCACCGGAACCAATCCTCAGGTTTACGGCGTGATGGAGTCCGATGTGCACTTGACCGGGTCCTTGCCGGACCTCCAGGTCGAGGGGGAGACTCACCTGGCCCAGCTCCATCGTTGGGGGGACCTGCCGCCGTCGGATTCCCAACCCTGGACTTTCCACTTCCGCGGCCGGCTGGTGAACGGGCGGGAACGCATTCTGATTGAAAGCCTGGAGGCTTCCTTCCGGGACTCGCACTTGCACCTGTCGGGTTCGGTGGACAACCGGCAGTCAACTCCGCAACTGGATCTGGTGGTGACGCTGGAGCGATCGAGGCTGGAGGATTTGCTGGCCGCGGCACACCGCTGGTGGCCGATCCCGACCTCCTGGAACCTGAAGGGCAGAATCGATGCGATGCTGGCGATTCAA
>JASHTO010000544.1 GCA_030040515.1 Terriglobia bacterium | reverse complement strand
CGAGGTGAATCTTCCCCCGGATACGCAATGCCGCTTGCGCTTGAACTATCCCGTTACTGTCCACATGCCCTGGTAAGTGCCCGGATGGATTCCCTCATATTTCACAACGACCGCATCATCCCCCTGGCGGAAGCACGTCTCTCTCCCGGCCAGATGGGCTTGCTGATGGGCTGGGGAGTCTTTTCAACCCTGCGCATCTATGAGGGAGTGCCCTTCGCCTTCGACCGCCACTGGGCGCGCATGTCGCATGATGCGGAGCGCCTGGGCATTGCGCTCGATTACAGCTTGGCGTGCGTCTGGAAATCCCTTGTGGATTTGGCCGCCGCAAACCAGCGCACGGAAGGCGCCGCGCGCGTTTCCTTCATCAAGAATCATGGCGGTCTTTGGGCGGATGCCCCCGATTGTCTCCCCACCGACCTGCTGATTTTTACCCGCCCCATGGCCGCCTGGCCGGCCACGCACAAGCTCACGCTTTTTCCCAACGCGATTTATTCCGAGGGCAAGCTGGCCGGCGCCAAAATGCTCTCCTGGGTGCAAAATAGCGGCACGCTCGAACGCGTTCACGGCGAGGGATTTGATGACGCTCTGCTCCTGAACGAGCGCGGCCACCTGGCCGAATGCACGTCCGCGAATATCTTCCTGGTGCGCGGCGGCGAGGTCCGCACCCCGCCGCTTTCTTCGGGCTGTCTGCCGGGAATTACCCGCAGCGTTCTGTGCGAAGTCATCCCGGCGGCAGGCTTCAAACTCCGGGAGCAGGACCTTTCCCCCGCCGACCTCGATACTGCCGAGGAAGTTTTCGTCAGCTCCACCACCCGCGAGGTTGCCGCCGTGGAAAGCATCCGGCCCAATTGGAAATACCACGCGCCCGGCAAGATTACCCGCGAAATCGCCGCGGCATTCCAAAATTACGTCAAAACCCACCTCCAGCGCGCTACTGCGACCACTTGAATCCCCCCTTGAAGCAGTTGGCCGCAAACGCCGGGGCAGTCAAGCTGCGAGCCCAAACGTGGCATGGTCACCCTGGCCGCGCACGGGCGGGGACGCTCGTGACACTCAGCAAGCGTAGCGCGATCTGCCTTACGCCTCTCCATTGGCAAACGCAGGTCGGCTATGGCGCAGGACGATTTTGAGGTGGTGATAAACGATGGCGCCGGCAAAACGACTCGCCGGCAGCTTCACGCCAACGGTGTGAGTTCGACCACCGCGGCCTTCACTGGCCCTGCTTCCCTCGTACTTCCAGTCATTTTCGCGCAGAAACGCAATATCAACTCTCCAGATCAGCACGGCTTTCCCGACCTTGATGCTTTTGGTGGGATCAACCAAATAGCGCCAAATGATGTACCAACCCGCATGGTTGTAGCGCGATTGTAATGTCCAAGGACGCGTCGTGCCCTTGGACTCCAGTGCTTGTTCGGGGGGTGGATTCAACCGGCCGACCAATGACACATCCGGAAACCGCTGTTGCGCCACGTCCGGATGTTTGTGCTTCTTGGAGGGGCTTAGCGAGTGAAGCGCCGAACTCCGAAAATGCCTACCAAGCCGCTGAACACGTTGGCCTGCTCAAAGTAGACCTCAACAAGCCATAAATTATAGCGTTTCACTTCTTGCCTCTTTATTGCTGGAAAGCATGTTATCACGGATTCATCCGCCTCTGTGGCAACCTTGCACGCTTGCGAAGCGGTTCGCAGGATTGAACCATGAGGGCAACGAAAACTTATCAACAGAATATCTTACTGAACAATAAGGTGTTGTTCTGATCCCGACTCGACGTAAGTGTTGGCGTATTTGGCTGTAACGGCGGTCTATGACCGCCGGTCGGCGCTCGCCCTGCGACCCAAAGCCGTCTTCTGGCGACGGGTCGTAGAGCGCCGCTACAATTTATGTCGCTCTGTATAATTATGGGTCACCGACTCGGTAGCGAGCAGATTTGCCCAAGTCGAACCCCACACACCACCCAATTCCCTCTGGAGGCATCCAACCATCCTGATCGGCGCGTACCACTCCTCAATTTCCTTGCCTCGGGCTGCGCCGGATTGGTAGGATTCGCAGTCAGAGTTGGCACTTACGCTTTGGAGGCGTGTTCGTGCAAGAGGCTCGAGCCGCAAGGCATTTGGTTTTGGCATTGTGCGTTTTCCTGCTGACCGCAAATTCCCTCAGCGCCAGGGGCAGCAAGAAGTCGACTGAACCGAGGTCCGCGGAGGCAACGCTCAGTTACGACGCCACGCGCGACCCCGCCAAGGATCTCGAAGCAGCCATCGCCCTCGCGACGCAGACGCACCGGAAGATTCTGCTGGAAGTGGGCGGCGACTGGTGCATCTATTGCAATATCATGGACCAGACGTTCGACAAACATCCTCAACTGGTGCGCGAGCGCGATGAGAACTACGTGACTGTGAAGGTGAACTACAGCAAGGAAAATCCGAACGAAGCCTTCCTCTCGAAATATCCCAAAGTCCCCGCGTACCCGCATTTCTTCGTTCTGGATTCCAAGGGCGTTTTGCTGCGTTCGCAACCCACTCACCCTTTTGAGCACGGGAGGAAGTACAATGCCGGCAAGATCGACGCATTCTTGAAGAAGGGGTTGCAGCCGCCGCGTCATTGGTTGACGGATGTGGACTAGTACGGGATCCGCCAATCTGGACGGCCTGGAGCGCCGGGTCCGCGCCGGGCGGGCGCTCGCGAAATTCGCGGCCCTGCGCTGGGCATTTCGCGCGTTTCCGGGACTGGCGGGTTCGCTACTCGAAATCTCCGCCGCGGGATTTGCGCGCGCGCCCATTCCCCACTTCTTCTCGCCGCGCGTCCGCGAAATTGCTCCCGCGCTGAATGACGATCTGCTGGAACTCTACGGCCGGGCGGGACAGACGCTCGTCAACCGCTTCACGTTCTTCGATTCATCGCAAAGCTTTGACGCGGACATTGACTGGGAGCCGCGGCAAAGCGCGGGCTGGTGCGCCGAGCTTCACGCCTTCGACTACGCGCTCGAGCTGGCCGTCACCTTTCGAATTTCGCGCGAGGAGAAATACGCCCGCCACTTGCGCTACCTCATCGCCCATTGGATCGCGGCGAATCCACCGGCGGACGGCACGGGCTGGCAGCCGCGGGTTCTGGCCCGGCGCGTGCGCAACTGGATGCTCGCGGCGGACTCGGCGCGCAGCGATTGGGAAGGCGACGCGCAGTTCCGCGATCTGGTGGCGAAGAGCCTGGCTTTGCAAGTGGCATTTCTGCTGGGCCAGCTCGATTCCCTGCCCTCGGCCGCCGCCCGGATGGACGCTTCCCGCGCGCTTCTCTGTGCCAGCCGGTTTTTTGCCGGAAGCAAGGCGCGCCAGGCTCGTGATGCAGCTCTTGATCTCCTCCGGAGCGCACTGGCGGTTGCCCGCGACGAACCGTGGCCGAATGCCTGCCTGGCGAGGGCGCAGGCGCTCATGGAATGGGCCCTTCTCTCCCATCCCAGCGCAGATTCAACCGTTTTGAGGGGCGAGTTGCGCGCCACCTTGGACGGATTGGAATCGCTGCTGATGCCCAATGGTTCGCTGCCGCTCCTTGGTCCCGAGGCGCGGTTGAATCACGATGATCTCTCGGACCTCGCGGCACTCGCGGCGGTGAGGCTCGAAAGCCCCGAGTGGAAATGCCGGGCGGGAAGATTCGGCATTCTGCCTCACCTCTGGCTGGGCGAGGAAGGCAAGCAGCGATACGAGAGCTTGCAGGATGTCGCCTGTCCTCCGCACGACCATGTGGACGCGGCGAGCGAAATCCTACGCATGGTAGGCGCGCAAGACTCGGTGCTGATGGTCGCTGCGCGCCTGCCTCGATCAGCGAAGGAGCACCAGGACTTTTTGAGTTACGAGCTTACGCTGGATGACCACCGCGTGGTGGTGGATTCCGGCGGTTTTGCGCCGGAGGAACCGGCCTACTTCCCCGGCGCTCGCGCCCATAATCTCCTTTTGGTGGATGGCTGCAACCCGCAGTGGCACGGCGCTGAGGCCTCACGCGATGTGGATTGGGAATTCTCGGGCGAGTGCGCGCGCCTGCGAATGGGTGATCCCGGGTTTTTGCACCTGGGGATTCACCACCGCCGCGCCTGGTTTCGGTTGGAGAACCACGACTGGCTGATTCTGGATTGGCTCGAAGGGCAAGGAGTTCACCGCTGCACCAGTTTGATGCACTTCTATCCCACGTTTGAAATTATCGCAGAAGAGGATCGAATCGTGGCGCGCAGCCGCGGTCGCAGCATCAGGGTGATCCCGGTGGGCAGCGCAAGACCGCGCGCTTCCGTCTCGCGCGGGGATGAGGCGCAATTCCCCGGCTGGTACTCGCCGGAATTCGGAATCAAGTTTGCCTCGGCGGTCCTGATTCTCGATTGGGCGGAGATGGAATTGCCCTGGGTGGGCGGCACGCTCATCACCACCGAAGCGAATCGACCTATCCGGCAGGTGAAGGCAATCCCCCAACAAGGCTGCGTGAGCCTGGATATCGGGGGAAAGACTTTCGATTGCCGGATGGAATGAAGACCGTGCGGCCGGAGATTCAACTTACTTGCCGGTGAGGAAGGAGAACCAGCGCCGCTTCAGCCCGCGGCTCTTGAACTCCGCGGCGTCCGGCTGCGGCGGCAGAGGGCGGCCGTTGATGACGGCTTCCGGGTTTTGCTGCAAAAGCAGGTCGGCGATTTCCTGCCCTTTTTCCTCGGCCACCTTGTCGAAACAGCGGGAAAGAATCGGCGGGCGCCGCTTCAGATCGTGCGCATCGCTGGCAAGAAAGTGAACCGCGCCGGCGTCGAGCAATCGTTCTGCGAGCTTGCGCGCCCTCGAGCCGAAGCCGTTCGTGTAGGATTGCGCCGTCACCTGCACCAGGCAGCCGATGGATACCCAGTGCTCAAGCACCTCCGGCCTGCGCTGAAGGAGCGGATTCCGTTCCGGATGCGTGATGATCGGTTTTAGCCCGGCGACCTGGATTTCGTAGTAGACGCGATTGAGATTGTCGGGAATGAATTGGTCGGGAAGCTCCACCAGCAGATAAGCGGTGTGATTGATGGTGAAATCCCGCGAGTCCTGCAAGCACACCTGGATGTTGTCGTACGAAAGGTGAAAGTCGCAGCCCAACAAAAG
>JASHTO010000543.1 GCA_030040515.1 Terriglobia bacterium | reverse complement strand
GGGCAACAACATACTTCACTGACCAACTTTCAAAAGGGTAGCCGTAACTGCTTCCCGCGCAAATTTCGAGCTACCTTTTGCGCTTCTTCTTTTTCCCGGCTGTGGCCTTGCGCTTCCTGATGCCGATCTCGCTCTTGGGCACTTGCAATAGTTTTCCAAGTAATGACTGGAAGTTTTCCATTGCCTTGCCGGGGTTTTCGACTTGGAATGTATCTGCTTTCGGCCTCACCCGTTCTCCCCAATTAACTGTTTGTAAGTCAGCCTCCGATTTACGATATGCGCCAGTACGAAGGCAAAGCGCCCGAAATCATCAAGTTCTTCGCGCATGTTGTACCTCAAAGTCTGTTCATCAAGATAACGGTGAAGGTGGAAGGGCATGACGGATACGTAGGTGCCTTTGATAGTCCGCTTCAACAGGCTCCAGAAGTTCTCCAGCCCGTTCGTATGAACGCGCCCGCGAACATAGGCAATGGCATGGTCAATCACTTCATGCGTGTATCCGTAGCGAAGGTCATCATACGACTGCAATGCGTCGGTGTAAACCGTAGTCCCACGCTTCACGTTTTCACGAACGGCAAGGTCAAGCGTGTTCTTGCGCCGATCAGGAACAACACCTGCCCTTACCCTTCCGCCCCGCTGAAGAAACCCAAGAACAGCGGTTTTGCCCTGTGGCCCTCTACCCTGGATGCAATTTGCACGCTTGGATTCATGCATGTTTTTCGATCTCCCGCCCATGAAAGTTTCGTCAATCTCGACTTCGCCATCCAACATAGAAAATGTCTGCGTGTGCATTGCCTTCCGCACGCGGTGGAGCATGAACCATGCGCTCTTTTGCGTGATGCCCAAGGCCCGCGCCACTTCATAGGAACTGATTCCGTTTTTGCAATTGGCAGTCATCCACACAACAGGGAGCCACTTGGGAAGTGGCAGCGGCGAATCTTCAAAAAGCGTGCCGACCTTCAGCGAAAACTTTGGCCGTGCGTGCTTCTCGTAGCATTTCCAGAGGCGCGCATTCTCCAAGTAGGTGAGCTTCTCAGAGCCGCAAGTGGGGCATTTCACCACGCCATCGGGCCAGCGCAAGTTGACCATGAACTTGTGGCAATTCTCATAATCAGCGAAGAAATTTACCGCTTCCAGAAGTGTTTTGGGCTTATCATTAGTGTTCATCATGGTCAGCATAGTACCTTAAAATATCAGGTCTGTCAAGTAATTTATTTCTTCCGTTATCAGTGGCTTACAGAAGACCACTAAGGTACCTGACAGACCAAAGGAAATTCCATGATTGAGAAGAATAATATACCCAAAGACAACACAGGCGATTCCGGGGAGCCCCCTCACAAAACCAATAGTGATGGATTGATTATTCTTGAGGGACCTCCAAAAATAGAACCAGCCACCAATGACCAAACAAAAAGAAAGAACAACCCTCCAATCTGGCTTAGGCTTTGGCGTGTTCATCGGAGAAGGCAAATAAAAAGGCAAAAGGGAATCTCGCCTGCAAACGTTGCCGAGAAATTGACTGTGTTTGTAACGCTCGTTATAGCTGGAACTGGTATCGTTCAATCCTGTATTTATTACCAGCAGAAAGGAATCATGGAATCTTCTGGTGCCCAGACGGACAAACTGATTGCCGCTGCAAATACCCAAGCCACTGCCGCCGACCGATTCGCAACTGCCGCTAATGGTATCAATACACAATCGTAAGCTGCTGCTACAGCAATGTCTGATCAGGTTAAGAATTCCGAGAGTTCCTTGCAGGCTGCTATTGACCAATTTCATTTGGACCAAAGGGCTTGGGTAGGACCGACAGAAATGGAAGGTCCGAAGTTCACTGACAATGACAAACACGTATTTATTACGGCTGGACAAGGAACAAACTTTTCCTTCACTATCATCAATTCTGGAAAAACCCCAGCCATGAATTATCAAGCGGTAATAGCCTCTACTATATTGCCAACCACAGAAAAGTTTGTCCCGAAGTACACTAGACCAGAAACCCTGCCGACCGTGGGCGTCCTTTTCCCACAAGTTAAAGCTACGCTTGTAACCCGTCCATCCTCTGGAAAGGCCGAACAATGGCAAATTGATGCATTGAACAGAGGAGAGTACGTGTTCTATATTTTTGCAAAGATTAGATATGTTAGCATCGGGATAAAAGGGAGCCACTTTCAACGGTTTGGAGGGAGCCAGTGGTCACCGGAACTGGTCCCCGCGCACACGACGGCGTGAGCTGCGGTTGGTGCCGACGGCCGTTATTGGTCGAGTTTTTTCCCTGCTTGTTCGGATTACACCATGAGAATTATTTTCCCGCGCCGTCAACAGGAACAGGAGCCATGGAAGACCGGTTGTGTTTGGTATCCGGCTTGACCGATTCGATCACCAGATACAGTTTGTCGGCGCTGTTGACCTTGCCCGAGACGCAGTAGTAGGAGCTTGGCTCCATGGCGTGGGCTTTAGTGAAGTCGTGCAGCCGATAAACGCGGTGGGTGGAATGGTCGAGCACCATGAATACCGCACACGAACGGTATTCCGTCCGCGAAAGCAAGGTGAGGTGATTGGCGCTGAAGTTGAACATGGGGAGTAGGTGAGAGGGGGAGCGCGAAAAGCGCTCCCGCCTCATCGGCAGCGCCGTTGAGGGGTTCACCCGCCGGACTCCTCCGGTCAGGGCTATCGCACAGAGCGGCGCCTGAGAAGAACCAGCCGATTTAAGACGAAGCCGGCGGCTGGACCTTCTGAGCTTTGCGCAGACTCTCCCCACCCAGCAGAAAGATCTCCGAGTTTTCCACCAACCGGTCGGCAATAGCCGTGGCAATGGTCGTGTTGAACAGGATGTTGCCCCATTCCGAAAACGCGGTGTTGGTGGTGATCACGGTACTCTTGTGCTGGCTGTGGCGGGTGGAGATGACCTGGTAGAAAAGGTTCGAAGTCTGTTGGTCGAGCGAAAGGTATCCCAGTTCGTCGCAGATAAGCAGTGTCGGCTCGGTATAGACACGGAGTTTGCGCACGAGCGAATGATCGACCTGGGAAGCCAGCAGATGGTTCAGCATGTCCATGGCCGAGGTGAAAAGGGTTCGCACATTCGCTTGGCAGGCTCGCCAGCCGAGAATTTGGGCAAGGTAAGTTTTGCCCGTACCAGGATTGCCGATCAGGACAACGTTAGTGCCGTCTTTCAGGAAGTTGAGATCGAGGAGCCGGAGGATGCGACTCTTGCCTTGCATCCGCGATTTGTGGTGCTGGAAGTGAAACGTGTCGATGCTGGGCTGCGCATGGAGGCGGGAGGAGTGGAATCGCCGTTCGACGGCGCGGCGGTTGCGAGCCTCCAGTTCGAGATCAGCCAGGACCTCCAGCGTGGCCGCGAAACTAAGGTTTTTCGCTGTCGCTTCCTTCAACGGCTGTTCCAGCTTTTGGCTCATCGTCGCCAGTTTCAGTTGTTCCAGCTTTTGTTCCAGGGGAGTCATGCGGTTCCTTTCGCGCCTCGACAATGAAGGCGTCGTAGTCCAACAGCGACAAGGGGTCGGTCACCAGTTGGTTTAGTTCGGGATCGCGGAGTTGCAATGGCGGCTGCGGATTACGCGGCGAGAGCTGCTGCCGTAAGAGATTGGCGACGTAGTCGGCTCCGAAGGCGCGGGCGGCGAGCGCCTTCTGCAGGGCGGTGGCCACGGCTTCGGGGCCGTACTGCCGGATCAAGTAGAGAAGTTCGGTGATCTGACGGGAGAGAGCCCGATTGGTATCGGCGAGACCGCGAAGGTAGGCTTCGACCGTTTCCTGACTGCAGTCACTGACCAGCAGGGCCACCAGGCGCCGCTGCGCTTGGGATCTCTGAGTAGCAGCCTTGTGGGCGAGCAGTTCCTTTTCAAAGCGCTCGGCCCCAAAGGTTCGACCGCGCCGCCAGCAGCGAGGGTAACGGACGATTTCCTGATTCCGATGATAAAGCGCCACCGAGGAAGCATCGGCCTTGACGGTGAGATGCTGGCCGACGAGATGCGGCGGGGCGCAGTAGCGATTGCCGTCGAACTGCAGGCGAAGATCCTTATGCACCAGGGCTTCGACTGTGTCGCGATAATCGGGAATAAGGGCCGGCAGCGGTCGCAGACAGTCTGGGCGAAAGCGCTCACAGGGCTGCTCACGGGTTTCGCGGTGCAGGCGCTGGTTGGCAACGTGGTCCAGCCACTCCCGTACCTGATGGTTCACATCGGAGAGGTCGGTAAACTGACGGAGTGGCCAGAAGTTTTGGCGAAGATATCCGACGCCTCCGCGCTCGACCTTGCCTTTCTCCCAGCCCGCCGCCGGGTTGCAGGCGCGGGGAAAGAATCCACACTCGCGGGAGAAGGACAAGAAGCGGGGATTGAAGCGGACCAGAGTGCCGACGTGTTCCGCGACGACGGTCAGGAGATTGTCGTACCAGCATTCGCGGGCCACGCCCTGCAACGCCTCAAAGGCGTGCAAGTGGCAACGGACAAAGGTCTCGAAGCTCTGACTATGGGTGAACTCGACGTAGAGCATCCGGCTGTGAGCCTCGACCAGGCAGAAGGCGTAGAGGTTGCGCTTGTCGCCGGCGTAGTCCAGGGCGCCGAAGTGGCCCCAGTCGACCTCGAAGCGCTCCGCGGGGCCGGGTTCCATGCGCACGAAGGCGCGAGGCCGATGCGCAGGGCCACGTATTTGGCGGACGTAATTCCGCAGCACGGTGATTCCACCGTCGTACCCAAGCGGCCGTAATCGCTGCATGATCACCACGGCGCTGGCGGTGGGGTCTTGCTCCAGCAGGTCGGCAACGGCCGACTTGAAAAGATCAATCTTGCTGGTCCGCTGCCGGCGAGCGGGAGTTTGCACCGGTGACTGGATGTACTTCCGCAGGGTTTTTCGCGACAGGTGCAGGTGGTGGGCGATCTTCCGGGCGGACCAATGCTCGCCGTGGAATAGCCGGTGAATTTCGTTGATGCGGTCGGTATTCAGCATGGGTCCGTTGTAAGGCAGCGCAGCGGGTAAGACCAGAGCGATGTTCTTTTCAAGAGGCCACTCCGGCTGCCGGACTTGGCGTAAGTGTCGGAAGAATCAGGACTTGGGAAAAAGCTAAGTTGTTCTTTGCAAGATGCTCGGCCTCGGGTCCCAACAGCCAAACCTCTGCCGCGGAATGCTTTAGGTCGAAAGCTAAGTTGTTCTTTACAAGATTCTGCAGGTGGCGCTTGCGGTCTCGCCGGCGCTGCCCCTGCCGATCACGCTCGACAGATTCAGGGTGGGACTGCCGGTACTGGCGGGGATAATCGGGATTTTGCTTGCGCCATTTCTCCTGGCTGTCCCGGCAGACCTGGTGGTACTCGGAGTCGGTGCGGAGCTTGAGGCGGTGATATTCCCGGCGGCGCTGCCTCTGGCAATCAGATCGGCTGCAAACAAACTGCTGGGGACGATAGCGGGAAAACTGAAAGACTTGCTGGCAGTAGCGGCAACGGCGACTCATCAGGCGGCTCCGAATCAGGATGCGAGCCGTCCATTGTGACCGTATCCCTTCGCCCCATTCATAACTCCCATACGAAAACGGAAGACCAGGATCGACATCAGGAGTAAGCTAGCGCCTTTGAGAGTCCTGTAACGAAGCTCCGTTGGATCCTCGGTGATCAAGTTCAGGAGGCAGGCTGTGCTGATGAGAACCGATTCTGAACCAGCTGATACGCAGGAGATGCTTTGGTACAGATTCGGGACAAGATTGACTGACGTACTTACAGCTGATCAGGCCGTCCGTGCCGCAAGATTAGACTGGAGGGTTGCCACGGCCCCGGGATCGGTGCCGGGAAGTTATTTTGCCATTCGCGAGGATCGTTGGGATCGAAAAGGCAACGGCATTTTGGGAAAGCTGCGAGGGCCCTATATTCCTTTTCAGAATGTCGAGGCGTTTACGTTTCTCGATCCGCTGGTTCAAACTGGCACGCTGGAGTATGACAGTGCTGGAGAGTGGGGACAGGGAGAGCAGGTGTGGATAATGCTTCGGTTACGCGAGGAGGTAGAGATTGCGCCATGCGATTTGATTGCCCAATTTCTGCTGGTCCTGCACGCTCCCCACAATGGCCACCATCGCTTAACGTATGTGCCTGTCAGGCTGGTTAGCCGTAGCATCCTCAGTGAAGAGGCGTTTTACAGTCCTAAGCCTTTGATTACACCGTTTGACGTTAGGCCAAGGCGGTTCCAGGTACCGACAGATGTTGCTTTGGAAGAAGTCCGCAATCATTTCAAGAACTTTGCAGCCAAGTTTAAGACGATGCTCAAACTCGAATTGGAATCGAAGCAAGCTTATAACTACTTTCTCTCCGTATTTGAGGCTTTCGGCCATTTACACAAGCAGAGCGCCCTTACGGTCGAAGAAACGAAGAAAGCTTGCGATGGGTGTTTACAGCTATTTCGGAATGGGCACGGCACTGAGCTTCCTGGCGTGAGCGGAACGTTATGGGCCGCCTACGCTGCCTTTGACGAATATTTTGATTTTTACAGAGCGTCACCGGCGGATTGGAAGTACCTTCCAGACATTTGGCTTAGTCCGCTCAAGGCTAGCGCGCTGAGCGTGGCAACCAAGCTTGCGGCGAAGATGACGTGACTGCTCGCTTTATCACTTTGGCGGTGGTGGAATTACAACATTTTACTGAGGGCCACGCAACGGCAGTGGCGCCCATTCCGAACGACACCGTTCCACCGTCACTGGGAAATTGCGGGTTTTGAAGACCTACGTTCAGGACTGCACTTGCCTCGGTCCCAGTATAGAAACTGATATAGAGTTTTTTACCGCGTCCCCGCCGATGAGGCCATCAAAGCCCGGCTCCCTAAATGCCGATGAAAACGGCGCCCTTTTAACCTGGTGCTGACAGTTAGATACGACGATATCTTTGGGAAGCCTCATTTCACAACTTTTTGCGTTCACCTCACCCCTGATCTCACGGCAGCAGTAACATGCAACAGTTACAACGAGGCAGATTAATACCAACACTACGGTCAGCCAAGTATGTCGTTGCCCAACCCTGATGACAGATGACCACAAGGCTTACGACGGTCTTGACGGCGGAGTGTTCCGGCAGCAGAGCGTCAACCATTCGGCTGGTGAGTACGTTCGTGGCATGGCACATACGAACGGAATCGAGAGTGTATGGGCAGTCTTGAAGCGGGGCCTGCATGGAGTCTATCACCATGCCAGCGTTAAGCACCTTGGTCGTTACGTGGATGAGTTCGCGTTTCGGCTGAACGAGGGGAATGTAAAACGCCACACGCTAGAACGGCTCGCCAGCTTCGCCGATAAGGTGGTGGGGAAACGCATCACATACAAGGAGTTGACGGCGTGAAAAAGGTTCCCCCGGAACTGGATTTCATAACCGATGTGGTGTTGGCCTACTGTCCAAAACCAAAGACCAAGGCCGCAAAACGCCGCATTCGTAGGAAGAAACGGGAAACAAAGAAGAAAGAATTGCCAACCAACTTGGCACCGGCTTGACTGGAAGGTAGGAGGG
>JASHTO010000542.1 GCA_030040515.1 Terriglobia bacterium | reverse complement strand
GATGTCCGGTTTGCATGTCGTTCATGCGAAAACCGTCCACCAGGATCAGCGTTTGCTCGAAAGTCCCTCCGCGCATGGCAACGTCCGCCTGGGTTCCGTTCACTCCGCGCTCCTCCAAGTCAATGGAGGAATCCATCCGCAGAAAATCCTCCAGGGAGTTGGAGACCAGCTCATTATTGGTGACATCGAGTTGAGTGACGGGGCGATCCACTTCACCGAGCGGCAAAGGTTCATACACGCCCGTGACCACGACGGTCTGCTTGGGCTGAACCACCTGGGGGTTTTCCTGTTGCGCCCAAAGGTTTGAAGAGGCAACCACCAACGAGAAGCAAATGGCATGCATGATGAGCAAGGTCGTGGAAACCAGCCGAGGGTCAGGTGACAGTGGCGCGGCTCCACTCCGCATGGACTGCATGGGGACCAAAAACAACCTCCAATTCCGTGGCACAATAAGGCACTGGCCTCCAGGAAGGCTCACGTCAGAAAGCCCGCATTGGGAATTGTGCTTATACCTGAAAACGAGGCACCACTCAGCAACCCGACTGCGCAAGAATCCAAACGGCATTAAGTCGGGAGTATACCATATGCTCAAAACCTGACCTGACTTCCATACTGATTGGAAGGCCCGGGCATTTCCCGAGTTGGGGAGGTAGAGAACGAACCAGGCTTAATCTTCACTCCCGGCCCCGACGCACTTCACTGAGAGGACGATTCATGAGCGTAAATCCGTACCCATTGGCCGCGCCGCTCCATTTCCGCCAGCAATCGGAGGTGATAGTGGTTGACGACAGTTTCGACTTCGGCTTGTGGATGATACTTGAAGTAACGTTCCTGCATGCGCAGCAAAGTAGGGAAACTCGTCACCCAGTTAGCTGACGGCTCCCATCTGCGACTGTAGAGATAAACGAGGTCAAATGACTCTGATGGCACGTCCGCAAAATCCCCGGAGGTGAAACCTTGCACCGGCACCACGCGCAATGGTGCGTGCACATAGCCAAGGAAGGGTGTGGAAAGCTCGTCGGTCGCCGGCCACGCCGTCAAGATTCGAGGCTTTCCGGGTTGCGCCTGCAAAAACCGGGCAGCCTGCTCATGCAGCTTGATGAAGTCCGAATACGCCAGGTTATCCTCAAACGGGAACGGGTAGGGTGGATTGATGAACCACGCGCAAACGAAGCACGCCGCAGCCGCCGCCAGAACCAGCCGGGCCGGCCCGCGCGGCAAGCGCATCACCCAGCACACCGCGAGCAGGAAAAACACCGGCCAGACGGCGAGGAGATAGCGGGGAAGAATGGCCCCGCCCACCACGCTCAGAAAGAGCAGATAGACGACAATCAGGCCGACGGCCAGGAGATCGAAATTCGAAAATCGAAATTCGAAACTCGTACTTGGCTGCGAATTTCGAGTTTCGAGTTTTGAGTTTCGCGCTTCCCTGCGCTTCCACCAGAGTCCCGCCAAAGCGCCCGCTGTGATCAGCCAATCGAATCCGCTGAAAAAGAGTTCATAAAGACGCCGCAGCAAACTGAGGAATACGCGCACGGGCGAAAGTGTGGAATACAAGTTGTAGCTGAGGTAGGAGGCGTTGCCCGTCCAGTACCCCGTCACGTGATGGTAGTAAACCGCCCAGGCGGCAAGGGGTAGGAGCGGCGAAACCAGTGCCGCCGAGTTTGAGGGTTGGCCGCCTCGCCCCCCTGCATCCTTCCTCCACCTTCTCCACGCAAAGACCCACGCGACAGGCAGCAGAATCGCGGAGGTTTCCTTGCTAAGAATCGCTAAAGAAGCCGCCAGCGCGAAGAGCCAAATGTGATTCTCAAGCAGGAACAGAATCGTCAGCGTGGTGAAAAGTCCGGCTGCCAGGTCCAGATGCGCGAGAGTATTTTGCGCGAAGAAGAGCGGCGAGAGGGCCAGCAGCAGCGCGCTCCAGGCAGCGACTTCCGCACTTGCCACGCGACGACCCAATCCATAGACCAGAGTGACCGTCGCCGCGGCAATCAAGGTCATCGCAGTACGCGCCACCACAGTTGAGAATCCGAATAGGCGCCAAGCGAGACCGAGATAAACCATTACCAGTGGCGTGTGCCCGACCGGCAAAGTACTCTTCGGAATCAGCAGCCACGCCTTATAGAAGTCCCGCGCTGCCGGAATGTAATAACCGGTTTCATCCCAAAAATAAGGCAGGCGGAGCAGCGGCGCGTGCAGCGCGAGCAGGACAGCGAAGACCGCAAGAAAAATCGACAGGGTCTTGAGTGCAGGCCTCATCAGGGAAGTAATGTATCAGCGGCGACGCGGTATCGGAACGGATATTCCCATCTCCTCCGCGGCCGAATCCCCTGCGCTATAATGAAGGCCGTGCGAAAGTGGCGGAATTGGCAGACGCGCCAGACTTAGGAACAGAAAATAGCACTGATCCAGACGATGCCAAGGACAAACCACCTTAAATCATCAATAACTTAGCAATTCTGCATTTGCACCCAATCGCCTCCACTTGGGCACACTTCCAGGCACACCAGATCAACCAGTGAGCGGCTCGCGGCTGTTATTTAGTTGATTATAATTAAAGTAAGTTATTTAAGTTATAGTTATATATTAATTTTTCTAAAAATACTAAAAATCAAATAGCTTGGACGACGGATTAGTCCTTCATATTTTGAGGCACCAGATGAAAGAGGGTTCTACCACTCGGTAGGTTCACTTGACTTCCGATTTTCCAAGCTCGTCCATTGAGGAAATAAGTATTCGAGTATGAATCGTAGCTCCCCCGGACGCGGACCCGGCTGAGCACTCGCCCATTGACCGGATCAATGGAGACTTCGTCGTAGAAGCCTCGCTGGCGGATCTCCTGGAGAACCACTTCGGGAAGTTCGCAAGTGCCGTCCGCCGCAGTTTCTTGCAATCCACGAATGCGGAGATCATCCATCCTCAAACTCTCATTGTCCGGCACCCTCAAGGGCAACGGCACCCCAATCCACACTAGTGAGCCAAATGAAAACGAATGGGCCGACCTGACCCAATTTTGCTTTTGCCACGTGCTGTGTGCTTAGCCGTGCCCACTCGTATTCTCGATGGTGCGATTTATGCTCTGACGACCGTACTGGTATCAACCAGGGGATTTTCTCCTTGTTCTTCTCCAAATACTTCGCGATAAAGGTCTTCGCCATAACTTGTCTCCGACGGTGCGCCCGCAAGAATTCTGAAAGTTCGCGTGCCGTCGTCCTTTCTTTCTGCGCGTAGAAAAATGGCATAGTCCAGCTTCTGCTGGAAGAACCCATGAGCGAAATCGAAAAGATGGGTTACGAAAAACACCTTGATGCCCTTTTCCAGCAGGCCCCTCACGATTTGTCGCGCAATCTCCGATCCCTCACGGTCGTTTGTTGCAGCGAACGATTCGTTGAAAAGCACTATCGAACCGGCAGTCACATGATCGATAATCTTGCTCATCCTCGCCAGTTCTTCATCGAACTTTCCGCTCTTCATCGTCGAGTCCTCTTCCCGCTTATAGTGAGTAAACATAGATGGGCAGATCTCAGCTTGAAACTTCTCGGCTCCTACAAACATGCCGCACTGCATCATGATCTGTGCGAGACCCATGCTGCGAAGAAAACTGGATTTGCCACCTTGGTTTGCACCTGTGATAAGCATAAGGGACTTACCATCGGCATCGACCGCGTTACCTACCACCCTTTTCTCCATGTGGAGCGAGAGACAAATATCGTAAAGCCCTCTGAAACTGAGACTATGGGAACCTGAGGGTGAAGGAACGGGAAAGCATACGGGTTCTCCTTTTCCTGAAAGCCGGCTGTGAAGATTAAGGGAACCGACATAAAAGGCAAGCTCGGTTCGCAGCATCTCAAAAAAGCCCACGATATGACCCGCTGATTCAGCAAGCGCGACCGCGACACGGTTGATCGCCTGGTGACGCATTTCGGAGAGAATTCGAGCTCCAGCTTCGTCGCGCTCGTCGAGCTCGAATGTGTATCCAATTGGCTTCTTGCCGAACAGTCGCTGCAACCAAGAAGGATTCTTGCCCTGGTATCGGCGCAGCACGAATCCGGTGCTTTCGTTCCATTCACCAAGTTCGGCGCTGAACAACATTCCGTTGCGGAACTTAAGTTCTTGAAGGTAGCCTTCGATGACCTTCAAGTAATCATCGGCCAGCTCCTTTTTGAGCGTCGCGAACAAAACCGTAAAGCCGTCGGAGTCAAACTTCGAAGTCTCATTCTCAGCAATCCCCCTCAACGTCTTCAGCATGTCTAACAGCGCGCTCAGTACGTCGAGCGAGCCGTACAGCATCGAGGACGGGTAATGGCTGTCATACCAATGCTTCCTCGATCGCACAGTCGCTTCCACCGCTAAGTCGTAAAGGACGCCAATGATTACGGGGTTTTTCAAGCAATCTTGCAGTATGTCCTGACGATAAAGGATCGTGTCCACGTCATTCTGAAAACCATCGAACACGGCTCTCCTGGCGACTGCAAACAAGAATTCGTCGTTGCCGGCCATCGCGCGGAGGAGCGTATCCAATTCCAGATCTTGTCTCAGGGTTTGTTCTTGGAACGATGTTCGCTGCACACGCCCTGACTCTCTTCGAAACGGATGCATCGCATCTCGCACTGATTGATCGGGCTCAAAATCCCGGTCCCGATACATCAATAGCGCTCTCATGCGTTGATCCGCTCCTTGATCAGTTCGTACGTAACCCGATGTTTTTGCGCGATCGCAAGCGCATAAGCCAGGCCGTCGGCAGGTCGTCGTTCTACCTTAAAGGTTCGAACTGCGGGGTTTGCGGGATCGACCCTGCTCACCACGCTGACCGTTTTTTCGTTGAAGGAGGCTAATTCATCGAGAAAAGTCACCCAAACGCCGAGCACATCCAATGACGATATTCTCGACATCATTTTCTTGCTGAGGTACACGGCGTCCTGAAGGGTGGTTGAAGAGAACATTTCGTTCATGATGAGCAAACTGCTGGTTGATGCGTTTTCAAGGATCTGATGGATTCGAACCAGATCATCCTGAAGCTTCCCTCGAAGATTTATAATGTCCTCTTCTTGCTCGAAGTGTGTAAATAGACGATCAAAAAGGAAGAGCCGAGCTTCCTTACCCGGAACGTGACAACCCAGGCTGGCCAGGTAATGGAGCTGACCGAACATGCGGGCAAAGGTCGTTTTGCCCCCCTGGTTCGGACCCGACACCACGAAGACCCGCTCTCGGCCGGCGAGAAAGAAATCATTGGGCACAACGCCAGACCCTTCGCCGATCAGTTTGTCGGCTAAGGCCACGTCGAATGCCTCTCGGACACCGACCTCCTTCGAAGTACTTGAAACCTGCGGTTGACAGAAACTCAATCCGGCGCGGCGAAATTTCTCAAGAAACGTGATATAGGCAATATAAAACTGAATCTCTCGGTCAAACCGCGCAACTGATTCATCAAGGAAATCCGCGTGTGTGCTTGAAAACTTGTCCAAAGCCCCGAAAATCTCAGGGTACATCCGTGCTACGCGATCCTGGATCTGCGCCTCGATATGGTTCATGCCGTCCCATCTCGCTGACTCCAGCCAATACTTTCCGGTCGCTTCACGTCGGAACTTTTCGAAAGTCGCCTCAACAGCGGCACTGTAGTCAATCTCACCGGAAAATGGGCGGACCGTGACCCTTCCGCTGTCCAGAAGCAAACCGTATCGGACACTGGACAGATCCGATATTAATTTCCTGGATTCTGATCTGAGAGTCTGGAAGGAGAATGAATTCACATACTCGGTCAGGTAGTCGGTAAACCCGCGCAATCCTCGCGATTTCAGCTCGACTGTTCGCAGCCCATCCCGGAGACACTCCACAGCTTTGCCGTAGACTTCTGCAGCACTTAAAAATCGCCGATCTTTCGCATGATTGTAGAATTCGATCTTTTTCGCTTCCTCCAGGTACTGGCGCATCGTACGCATTTGATTCGTGAAGTCATTGAGGGTTTTCATTAACCCCGTGTCTGTGATGTCGCGCATAACCTCTTGGCGATAGGCGATAGCATCCAGGTCTTTAAGTGGCAGGTAATAGAAGGGCGCAAGGTTATAGTCCTTCCAGCCTGCAGTGATGCTGTCCACAATCTTTCCAAGGTTTAGATCACCAAAGAAGGGAGGGGGTTCGGTTGGTAGTACGGGATCTAAATCGGTGAATAAAATGCTGCGGAAAGCCATTTTTCGGCAGACCTGGTGTTCATCTTGACCACCGGTTCTCCTCCGGCTATTCGATTGTTGTGAGGGTTCTGTTGCGGGTATTCAAAACTGCACAGATAACTCCCCGCAACAACGAAACCTCACAGGAGTCATCTGCCCAATCAGCCAGGCGGTTAAAAGGCGAACTCCAACACCCACGCTGCAAATTTTGCCTGACGAATTATCCCATCCTGGTGCTGGGTTTGTCAATTGAGCCACCCGTTTGGGTGGATCTCAAGCCGATCGTATCAGGACCGCCCCTCTTTAATGGACATAGTACCTGTATGCGCCTTATGCTCGGGCGGCTGAAGGTTGTGGTACGCCTCGTAAAACTCAGGCCGAGGTGAAAGCCATTCCGCCAAGTTGATCAAGTGGCTACGTTCCAATGCGAGGCGTAATCTGGGGTTTTTCAGCCCGCGGCGAAGAATTGCACAAATAACTTCCTCTCCATCTTCCATTTCAAAACAGGTGTTGAATGCTCCTTCATTCACGACCCGGTCGCGCAGGATATTTACGATGGCGTATCGAATTCGATACTTGCTTGCGCTACGGTCATAAACTTTGGGCAAATACATAAGAACCCTGTTCCATGCAGCCTATGTTCCATAGATCCGTAATGCCGGGCAGCAGGAATTTCGGTCGTCCACACCGCATGATCTACTGAGGCAGAGAGAATATAGTGACAAGGTTCGATTGTAGCGGCGGTCTCCGACCGCCGTTTTCGGCGCTCGCAGAGCGCCGCTACAGAGAACGGTTGTCACTATATTTTGTAATCCTCAGTAGTTGACTTTGTGGGGGAACATTAAGGCAAATTTTGATTCGCCGCCCATCCTGTAACGATCCCGCCACAGGAGTCATTGGCCGCGAAATGCGGCTTCCAGCGAACTCCACCGCTCAGTCCAAGTTTACGACATCCTCAGGGCACATTCAAATCTTCATTCTCTCGGAGGTCATTCTGCCCTGTGCGAGACATATGGTATAACTAAGATGAATAGGGTGATGGAGTCCACCCTGAACCACCCGCATGAGCGGGTTGATAACTCCTGATAACCGCGAGGTGCTCAGGAGTTTTTTCTTTTCGGCGCCTCGGATGGAGAAGGCGATGTCCTTCATCTCGGGATGCTATCCGCTTCACGCACACTCTCTCGCCTCACCGCCAAGAAACGAGCAATTCGAATCCGCCTCCTTATCCGGGACTCCAAGATACCTTGATGCTCCCTCGCGGCTGTCGAGAAATGTAGCGAATCTGGTTTTCATGCCTACGCGATTACAGAAGGAGGAACGCACCTATGTCGAAAATCGAAAATTTGCACGCTTTGGAGATTTTGGATTCACGAGGCAATCCTACCATTCAAGTCACAGTCTTTCTTGAGAGCGGTGCACAAGGTGTCGCGAAGATTCCGTCCGGGGCCTCTACAGGAAAGCGAGAAGCTGTCGAGATACGCGACGGAGAAATGAGCCGGTACGGAGGGAAGGGCGTTCGGAAAGCAATGGGCAATGTCTTGGGCGAGATCCAAAACGCCGTTGTCGGCTTTGAGGGCGACCAAGCGAGGCTAGACTCCAAACTAATCGCTTTGGATGGAACCGATAACAAAAGTCGACTCGGGGCCAATGCCATTCTCGGAGTCTCAGTGGGTTATGCAAAAGCGTGTGCGACAGAAAAGAAAGTTCCGCTTTACCGGCATCTTTCCCCACAACAAGAGTACGTTCTACCGGTCCCAATGTTCAATGTGCTCAACGGGGGCCGTCACGCTGACAACAATGTGGATTTCCAAGAATTTATGATTGCGCCGGTCGGCGCCCCGACCTTTGCAGATGCTCTGCGGGTTGCGTCCGAGACATTTCAGAAACTCAAGGACGTACTCCACAAGCGGGGTTATGAAACAGGCGTCGGAGACGAAGGCGGTTTCGCTCCGCGACTCAAGTCAAACGAAGAAGCGATGGAACTATTGCTGGCCGCAATTCAGGGTGCAGGATACAAGCCTGGTGA
>JASHTO010000541.1 GCA_030040515.1 Terriglobia bacterium | reverse complement strand
AAAAAAAACGCCCCGACGGTCACCAGCGCTTTCCCCGCCTTCTGGCGCCGCGTGAACCAGAGCAGAATGAGACCCGCAAACAAGATCTCCAAGGACAGAGGAACGGGGAAGAAAAAACGGGAAACGATCTTCTTCATTAAAAACATGGCGGAGGCGACTCCTCTCGAGCGTTGGCACCGATGCAACTCAGGGACTTGCCAGGGAGCACGAATTCAAGGTACATTGTCCTCGTCTGGTAGTCGATACCATTTCCCAGGAAAATTCAGGTCAGGCGCACACCGCCAGACCTTAAAAACAAATTCATCAAAGGAGAAATCCGATGAAGACACTTTCCCGGCGTCGGTCAGCACGGACGTTTGCCCTTCTGTCCATTCTTGCCACACTGATTCTTCTCCCAGCCGTCCCCGTCTTCGCGGACGAACCGAATGCAGCGGCGTTCGCGGCCATGGGTATGTTTATGATCTTTGGATTGTTGGTCTTCGCCGCGTTTTATGTCTACGCGGCCTTGACGCTTCAGGCCATCGCCAAGAGGACGAACACCGAAAACGGCTGGCTCGCCTGGATTCCCATCGCCAACATCATCCTGATGCTCAACATCGCTAGGAAACCCCTCTGGTGGATCATCTTGTTCTTTATCCCCCTCGTCAACTTCGTGATCGTGATTATCATCTGGATGGACATCGCCGTGGCGTGCAAAAAGCCCAATTGGTGGGGAATCTTGACAATCGTACCCATCGTCAATTTGATCATCATGGGCATGCTGGCATGGGCGGACTAGCTCGGTGCAACACTTCAACAGGCCGTGGGACGACCCAAGCATCCGGCCCGCATCGCGGCAAGTTGTGATACACGCCGGTGATCTGCGCGGCGGATGGATACTCCTGTTCACGATGCTGCGTTTTTTATGGCGGCGATCACTTCGGAGAACTTCCAATCGTTTCCGGGCCAGGTCTGCTTTACGGTTCCGTCCGGAGAAAGCAGGATGGTGTCGAGACTGTGCGTGATCTGGTTGTTTTCTTTGTAATAGACCAGGCCGAAGGCCGCCGCGAGTTTTTGCAGGTCCGCAGGGCTGGTCGAGACGAAATCCCACTGCGCAAAACCGGCGGCATCGCCTTGGAGATAGTCCAGGCCGTATTGGCGCAAGACGGGTGGCGTGTCGTAAGCCGGATCGAGGCTTACGCTCACTAACTCGGTCTTTGAGTAGATCGCGGAATCTCGTGCCAGAGCGCGGTGAATTTGCGCGAACTGGCTGGTGATCAACGGGCAAAAAGTCGGGAACGGGCAGCGCGTGTAGATAAAGGTGAGCAGCACGGCCTTTCCCCGGAAGTCCGACAAGTGCACGATCCGGCCGTCCTGATTCGAGAGGGGAACGTCGGGCACCTGTTCGCCGGGGACCAGCGCGTGAGCCTCGGTCGCGCCCACCGTGCCGCGCTGACTTCGGTCGGTAACGGCGAGATGCTCCAACCAGTAGCGGTTATTGACAACCACGACATTCGCCGCGATGCGGTCGCCGGGCTGGACTTGCTGGAGCCCGCGAGAATCCTGCACGGCATAGCTCATGGTCATCGCCGGCATGAAGCCGGGGACGTCGTCGCCCGCCACGGTGACTCGCGCGGTTTCCTGATCCTTTGCGAGCAGCCGTCCCTGCAGAGGGTAATGTCGAGTCGAGTTCCGGCAACCCACCGCTACAAGCAGACCCGCGAGGGAGAGAGCGGTAATACGTTTACGATACATCGAAACACCCTTCTTGAGCCGCAGTCCTTCGTTTCCGGTCACTGGATGGTCAAGGGAACCACCACTGTGTGCTGAATTTGCGTGGAGCCGCTGCCACTGATTCCGGTCACGACGACGCTATAATTGCCGGCCGGAGTGCCGGGATTGGAAGCGCTGTTGCTCCCACCGCCGCAACTCGCGGCAAACAATAAGACGGCCAGCGTCCCCAGACTCAGCAGGACGGAAAACCTCCACGGGCGCTTGGGAATCCCCAAGACTAACGCCAGAAGCAGCAGCGCGACCAGACTCAAGAGCACTCCGCGCCCTGACCCGATGGGGGGTAGCCCCACGAGCGGAGGAATCAGAGCATGGGGCGGAGTGGTGTTGACAGTCAGGTTCACCTGGCCGCTGCCCGTGATCGTGCCGGGGTTCACGAAGCAAGCTGCTTGCGTGAGAGAATTCGGCAGCGCGCAGGTGAAGCTAATGGCTCCGGTAAAATTCGTGGAACCGGTCACGGTAATGGCCGCGGTGCCCGACTGGCCCGGCTGCGCGATGGTCGCCGCGGCGGTGCTGAGCGAGAAATCCTCAGCACCCACATCCAGGGCGGCGGAGCTCGACTCGTCGTAGTTCGCATCACCGGAATAAAGCGCCGTAAAAGAATGGTTCCCGCTGGCGGTCAGGGTGGTGGTGAGCGTTGCTTGCCCGCCGGAGACGGTGACCGGACTATCGATGTCCGCTCCGTCCTCGGCAAACTGCACGGTGCCGGTTGGTGTCGGGCCGCCCGTGGTGGCGGGAGTGACGGTCGCCGTGAGCGTAATACCGGAGTTCACGTTCACGTCCGTCGCTGAAGCGCTGAGCGTCGTGCTGGTCCCCGCTCCGGCTGGCAGCACTTGAATCGTGCCCATCATGCCGCCGTCCTCGTGGTTCAGGATGTGGCAGTGGTACACAAAAGTGCCGATGATGCTGGTATCGCGGAAATCCATCCGCAACGTCGCGCTGGGATAAGCTCCCGCTCCGCTCCAGTAAGGGATGTCCATCGTGTCGCGGATGGCGGGGTCGTCCACCGGCTGGCCGTTGATGGCCAGCACCTGGAAGTGCAACTGATGAATATGGAAGATGTGGTCTTCGAACGCTGTATTCTGAATCGTCCAATCTTCGACGGTTCCCTGGTGGACGATGATGTTGGGGGGCTCCGTCGCATAGTAGGCGGTGGGCGTTTGTCCAACCGGGGTTATAAAGAAGGTCGTGGGGCTATTCGGGTTGCTTGGGTCCTGCAAGACCTCCGAAAACTGAAGCGTGCGTTGTGCCACGGGTGTTTCTTCATCCAGATCGGCGAATCGCGTGACCTTCTGTGTGCGCACTACGGCGGGAAGGCGAACGGCATTCGCCTGCGCGGTGCTCTGGGCAACGATGTTGGCAATGGGGCGGGCGGGATCGTAGTCTCCGTCCGGTCCCGTGTTCCAATACTGCGTGACAAGTTGGGCCTGGTCGCCGAGGTTGGGAGTGGTGACGACGAACTCGGCGCGGGCGCCCGGAGGCAGAAGCAGGCTCGTTTCGGTTTCCGACTGCGGGGCGCCGGCTTCCCCTGCTCCGATCGGGTAACCGTCGATGGCCACCACCTGGACGGGCTGCGGCACACCATTGACGATGTACTGAACATTCAAAATCGTGTCGGCTGCGGCGTTCAGCACGCGCCAGAATTCCTGCTCGCCGGGTGGAGTCTCGACCGTGGCCGGCGGGTAATTCGGGTAGGGAATCGGCACGTAATTCAGCGAGATGTCCCAGGCAGGGATATTGGCGTCATTACTTTCGGAATCCGGAAGCAACTGGTCGCGGATGACGAAGAGGCGCTGTGGGAGGTTCGCCAGCGAGGTGTTGACGTTCTGAATCCCCTCGACAATCAAGGCGCCCGCCGCCCCTCCCTGCACCTGGCCTTCGCTGTATCCATGCGGATGCGGGTGATACCAGTAAA
>JASHTO010000540.1 GCA_030040515.1 Terriglobia bacterium | reverse complement strand
TTCCCGCACATCCAGGCCGTGGGAACCACGCTGCGCGAAGTGGTAAGCGGCCTGGTCAACAACTGGTCAGCGATTCTCTATTATGACGGCAAATTTTACCAATCCCGGCGCTACGAGGGCCTGGAGATCGAAGATCGCGTGGGCGGCGGCGACGGATTTTGCAGCGGAGTCATCCACGCTTTACTGGGCGGCGGCGGCCCGCAGGAAGCCGTGGAAATGGGAGCGGCCCATGGCGCGCTGCTGCAATCCACGCGCGGCGACACCAGCATGATTACGCTCGAAGAAGTGAAGCACGTCATGAAGGGGGGCTCGGCGCGGATTAAGCGGTAGGACGGTAGGTGGTAGCCACGGTCAGCGCATTTCTGACCGTGGGTTCTTGGCACAGTCAGGAGTGCCTATGCCACGAGTCGAGATGTCAGGCCAGCATATTGCTAATCCTTTAACACAAGGCATCCTCTCACTCATAATGCGTCCACATCCGCAGCACCTTAACCACCCGACCTTCTGGGATGACTTGGTACACCAGCCTGTGCTGTATGTTGATACGCCTCGAGCACGCACCGGCCAAATCGCCGACTAATTTTTCAAATGTTGGAAAAGGGATCTTTGGCCCATATATCGAGGAGCTTTTGTGCACACGCTCGGAGCCCTGACGTCGCGAGCCGTTTCGCGTCTTTCTGTGCTTGCCTGGTGTAAACAAGAGTCCAATCGCTCACCAGCCCGACTCTTTCCGGCATTCTTCCTTCAATGGGAGTTTCCAGGCCCGCCCGAATGGATTCACGCATGCCAGGCACCGACAGGAGATAGAGGGTCTCTTGAATGGCATTCCAATCTTTCTCGGCCACCAGTACGGCATTGGCGCGCGGACTGGTGATCAGGACCGGTTGATGCGCTTCGGCTGCCTCGTCCAGAATTCGATCGAGCTTCTCGCCCGCCTCTTTGGCATCCACGGAGTTCGTGCTCTGAGGTTACGCTCATTCGCAGTCACAATCAAGCAAGACCATTTGTGCGGCGTGCTTTGCCTCACCCCCGCTCGCTCTGGTATAAGTATTCGCCGAGCAGTCCGCGACAAAATGGAGGGCGAGCATGAAGAGCAGAATCCTCTTCGCGACAATCCTGGCATTGGTTTTGGGAGGGAGCATGGCCGAGGCAAAACACGCCATCACGTATGAAGACCTGGCAAAGGTGCAGCGGATTTCCGACCCACAGTTGTCGCCGGACGGTAAGTGGGTGGCCTACGTGGTGGGCGTGGTGGATCTTGCGGCCAACAAAACGGCTCGGCACATCTGGCTGGTCTCTTCTGACGGCGGCGCGCCGCGGCAATTGACGCGCGGCGACGGATCGGACACGCGGCCCCGCTGGTCGCCCGACGGCAAATCCCTGGCATTCGTCTCCACGCGCGGCGGCAGCTCGCAGATTTGGATTCTCGCGCTCGACGGCGGCGACCCGCGGCAGATTACTTCCCTTTCCACCGAGGCCGATGGCGTCACCTGGGCCACCAAGAGCGGTACTCTGCTTTTCACCTCCAACGTATTTCCCGATTGCACGGACGACGAGTGCAATTCGAAGCGACTGAAGGAAGCTGCTGAGAGCAAAGTGAAGGCGCAGATATTCACCGAGCTGCTCTTTCGCCACTGGGATTCCTGGCGCGACGGCCGTTATACGCACCTGTTCTCGATCTCCGCGCAGGGCGGCACACCGCGCGACCTGACCCCCGGCGCGGTCGATTCGCCCACGTTCTTTCTCGACGCGCCGGATGGCTACGCGATTTCCCCTGACGGCACGGAGGTTTGTTACACCTCGAATCACAGCAAGGGTTCGGCGGGGCAGTCCGCGGCGGCCTGGACCACCAACAATGACCTTTATACGCTGGGCGCGCAGGGCGGCGAGGCTCTGAACATTACGGCCGATAACGCCGGCTCCGACGCTTCGCCGCAATACTCGCCCAACGGCCGCTATATCGCTTACACCTCGCAGGCCCACGACGGATACGAATCCGATCTGTTCCGCTTGCGTGCTTACGATCGCGAAGCGGGAAAGACCATTGACCTGACTCCCGGCTTCGACCAGTGGGTGGGAGAATTCGCCTGGGCGCCGGACAGCAACACCATCTACTTCACCGCGCCCGATCATACCCACGAGCCGGTTTTTAAGACATCGATCAGCTCACCCAAGGTTGAAAAAGTTCTGGATGGCACTTACGGCGACCTGAGCGTGAGCCCCGACGGCACGTGGCTGCTCGCGACGCGCACCAGCCTTACGCAGCCCGCGTCGATTTACCGCGTGGCGATTTCGGGCACGCCCCCCACCGAACTCACGCATGAAAATGACGCGCTGCTGGCCGAGCTCGATATGAATCCCGCGGATGTCGTCACCACGCACGGGGCGCTGGGCGCGGAAATTCAGAGCCTGATGCTTAAACCGCCCGGATTTGATGAGAAGAGGAAATACCCCGGGCTGCTGCTGGTTCATGGCGGGCCGCAAAGCGCGTGGGAAGATGCCTGGAGTTACCGCTGGAACGCGCAAATGTTTGCCGCGCGCGGTTACGTGGTGCTGATGACCAACTTCCACGGCTCCACGGGCTATGGCCAGAAATTCGTTGAGGAGATTTCCGGTGATTGGGGTGGTGCGCCCTTCGAGGACTTGATGCTCGCCACGGATTTTCTGGAGAAACTCGACTTCGTCGATAAGACACGCATGGTGGCGGCAGGAGCGTCCTTCGGCGGCTTTATGATCGACTGGATCGCCACGCATACCGACCGCTTCAAGGCACTGGTGTCGCACGACGGCGTGTATGACAACGTCAGCATGTATGGTGAGACAGAAGAATTGTGGTTCGATGAATGGGAGTTCAAAGGAGTGCCGTGGAGCAAGGAATCGATGACGCTTCGCCAGAAGTGGTCGCCATCGAATTACGTCCAGGACGTCAAGACTCCGATGCTGCTGGTGGAAGGCGCGCGAGATTTTCGCGTACCCGAGGGACAGGCGTTTCAACTTTTCTCGGCACTTCAGCGACGGGGCATTGAATCGAAGCTGCTCTATTTCCCCGACGAAGGCCATTGGGTGTTGAAACCGCAAAACAGCCAGCTCTGGTACAAAACGGTTTTGGACTGGCTTGATGCGCACTCGCGATAGTGGGGATTCCAACACAGGTCGCGGCAGTGGGGCATTAAACGATCCTCGGACGCTCGGGCCGGCACGGGCGGAAGAGCGCGGCTGCGTAGGGCGGCGAGGGATGTCGGTGTTCGATTGATCCTCGGCGATGTTCAAGCGATAGACCAAGAGAATTAAAGGGTGCTTCCATCGGAGGCCCGGGAAACGGGCAAAGGCGCGGTCGGTCGTGTAGAGTACGCCACCGTATTCAACGGCAAAGGCGGCTATTGGGGCATCGGAAACGAGCGGCCCGGGCGCTTGTCCCTGCCCTTTGCCGGGGCCATGCTGCGGAGGGCGTCCGCGACCTGTCGCCTGAAGACGGCTTGAGGGTGCAGGGCGAAGGCTTGGGGCCACAGGGCGAGGGGTGCGGCTACACCGAAATTTCCAATCGACCCACTACGGGTATTTGAGATGATCATTGGAATCGAGTACAGTAAAGCACTTCTGGGAACAGAAGCTTATAAGCCGAAAGCTATCACTTTAAGAGGAGCCCATGACCAAAGACGAAATCATTCGCAAGAAACAGGAATTTATCTTCAACTGCGCCACCACTTACTTCAAAGACCCGATGGTGATTGACCATGCCAAGGGGCAATACGTGTGGGACATCGAGGGCAAGCAGTATCTGGATTTTCTCGGCGGCATTGTGACGGTCAGCGTGGGGCATTCCAACCCTCGCGTGACGGATAAAATCAAGGCGCAGATCGACAAGGTTCAACACACCTCCACGCTGTTTATTACCGAAGCCATGGTGAGCCTGGCGGAGAAAGTCGCTTCCATTGCGCCGGGCAAATTGAAGAAATCATTCTTCACCAACAGCGGCACGGAAGCCAACGAAATGGCGGTTCTGCTGGCGCGCATGACCACGGGGAATTACGAGCTCTTGACCCTGCGGCACGGATACAGCGGCCATTCGCAACTTGCCAAAGCGATGACCGGGATTTTTAGCTGGCGCAAGGCCGGGGTTATTCCCTACGGAATCGTGCACGCGCCGGGACCGTACTGCTATCGCTGCCCCTACGGGCTCACCTACCCGAGCTGCGATCTGCACTGCGCCAAGGATATCGAGGAGGTCATCAAGACCTCCACCAGCGGGCAGATTGCCGGCATGCTGGTGGAAACGATTCAGGGCCTGGGCGGATTCATCGTGCCGCCGCCGGGCTATTTCAAGATTGTGGCCAACATCGTGCGCAATTACGGTGGGCTGTTCATCGCCGATGAGGTGCAGGCGGCCTGGGGACGCACCGGCAAGAAGTGGTGGGGCATCGAGCACTGGGAAGTGGAGCCGGACATCATCACCAGCGCCAAGAGCATGGCCAACGGCACGCCGATTGGCCTCACGCTGACGCGGCCGGAAATCGCCGATGCCTACAAAGGACTCACCATCTCGACGTTCGGCGGAAATCCCGTCACTTGCGTGGCCGCCAAAGCCACCATCGATTTAATTGAAGAAGACCGGCTGATGGACAACGCCGAAACCGTGGGCAAGCATTTCCACGCGGGTCTGCAAAGCTTGAAGGAAAAGTACTCGATGATCGGCGATGTGCGCGGCATGGGCCTGATGCAGGGAATGGAATTTGTGAAAGACCACAAAACCAAGGAGCCAGCCCCGGACCTGACCAATCAGTTGCTCGAACGCGCCCGCGTCCACGGGCTGCTGGTGGGAAAGGGCGGCTTATATGGCAACGTGGTGCGAATGTCTCCGCCGCTCAATATTTCCAAGAGCGATGCGGACCTTGCACTCGAGAAGCTGGATAAGAGTTTGGCGGAGATGACGGCGAAATAGTACGGCGCGCGAGCAAGCGCGAATTCCGGCACGTAGGGGCACCCCTTGCGGGTGTCCTGCCCGATGTCACTAGACAGAAGGGCAGGGACAAGCCCTGCTCCTGCGAAATTCAAACTGACCCACTAAGCGAGATTTCAGCACACGCTAGTTCTTCTGCGGTTTATCGGGCGGTTTCGCGGCCGGCTTGGAGGTGGCGCCTTGCGCATCCGCCGGCTTCTCCGTGCTGGCCGCAGCCGCAGTGTGGGCTGCTCGCCCGCGGCCCTTGAACACCGGCGCGATATTCTTCATGGGGACGGCCTTCTGCTGCCGGCCCGCCATGGCGTAGTTCAATTCGTTCTGGCAAGAAGCCAGGTTTGACTGCGCGTCCACCATCAACCCGTCCTGATTCTTCAGTAAGAATGCCAGGTGCGGCTCGAGCGATTGCTGTAAATCGAAGAACTGATTGACGGACTGGCTATACTGCACTCCCAGGCTAGCGTTCTCGTAGTGCGTGACGGCGCGGGCCACGCCGTCTACGCGGGGAAGCACGGCGCTGATCGCCACGTAAGTCTGAAATCCCAGATACAAACTGTCCGGGCGTTGATCAAATTGGCCACGCCAATCTTCCTCCGCCGCCAGCGCCTTGCGAAGCGAATCCATCGTCTGGTCGAAGGATTTGCGCGTCGCCGGAGACATCTTCCATTTGTCGGGATTAACCTGAGAAAGCAGATCGTCGAGACGATACTCCGCAAGATACAGCTTATGCGCCAGAGCCTTCACCTGGGCCGGCTCCATGTACCCGGTGGTCTCGGCGTGGCTCGCGGGCGACGGCCCCGGCTGCCCGATCGTTTCGGTCTGGATTTGCTCCGTGGCGGGCTCGTTGGGATGCGGTGGAAGGGCGGGTTTCCGGGATTGCCCCAGCGCCGCAAGCGGACAAAGCGTTATGCACCATAGGAATAAGAGTATTTTCATCGCTGCCCTCACTATGAATTTAGACGGTGGAAACCCGTAGAAAGATGGCATCGGCAAGTAAATTCCCGGAGGATTTCTCAGGGAAGCACTCATTGACAAGCGGTGGCGAGCACGAGGTTCGTGGTCAAGTTGCCACCCTCGGCGAAGGAGGGCAAAAATCAGGGAATTTCATCCACGAATTTCTGGAGCTTCTCGCGGATTTCGTCACTCACGTCGAGAAATTGGATTCCCATGCCCACGGCGTGCTGCGTGTACCTCACCCGCGCGCGGCAGGTGAGGGGAGCGTCCGTCAGTCGGAGCCGGAAAGTTACCGTGAGGTAGGAATCGATGGGCAAGGGATAACGCGCCGTGATGAACATGCCACCCGCGCTTACATCCCGCGTCACCATCACTTCTTTGCGCTCCAGCGCTTCGCACTCGACTTCCGTCACCAGCACGACGCGGCGATACTGGCGCTTGGGAAGCTCAGGTTTAATCAGCGGGGGATCTTCCGCGTCCATGTTGAATGTCCTTTTGCCGGTGAGTTGAGAGTTGCGCGGCGCGGCCCGCCCCCCGCCGCGAGCCACAGCCGTTCAAACTTCCTGGACTTCCAGGGAAAACTGGAATTGCGGACGCGGAATGCCCCTTCCCCATCGATTCGTTTCCCAACGGGCTTGAAGGAACTTGATTTCGGGGCGCTGCTTCAAATCCAACGCGGCGGGAGTCGCGCCGGAATAGAACTTTTGCGGGAACCAGAACAGCGCCTGCGCGCCCCAGTCCTGGCCGTCCGCCGAGCCCCAAATGGAGACGTGCAGCGACTCCTGCTCCAGGACCCTGTCTATTCGCAAGACCAGCAGCAGTGCCCTGCCCGCCAGCGTCCCCAATTCCAGTGCGGCGCCGTGGCCCGACCCTTCCGATTCGGTGCCCGCCGGCACCAGGAAACTCGATTTCGTCATGACGTTGCTGCTCATGATGTGACCCTTGACTCCAAGGCGTGCATCGTACCACAAGTCGGCCCGAGTGTCAGTGGCCTGAGACTTCGCGCATTCTTGAATCAACCCAGCAATTGGAATTAGAATGCTTACCTAAGCCTTTCGGCAGAATGCACTCCACACAAGGAAGCTTGAGGGGGATTTTTCGATGACGATGATTCAGTTCACCCGGAATCACCAGGACCATTCAACGGACAAGGGATACCAGTTTGAGTTTTTCTGCGACCGCTGCGGAAGCGGCTTCATGAGCGGGTTCAAACCCTCGGCTGCCGGATACGCCACGAGCGCCTTGCGTGCGGCGGGCGATTTGTTGGGTGGTGTATTCGGCCGGGCCAGCGGCAGCGCTTACGAAATCGAGCGTGCCGTGCAGGGCACCGGGCATGACAAAGCCTTTCAGGACGCCATCAACGAGGCCAAGCCCAACTTCCGCCAGTGCCCGAAGTGCGCGAAATGGTCATGCCTGACCATATGCTGGAACAACAAGCGCGGCCTTTGCTACGACTGCGCGCCGAACATCGAAACCGAAATTGCCGCTGCCCAGGCGCAGGCCACCGTGGACCAGATGAAGGAGAAAGTGCGTGCGCAGGATTTGACCAAGGACCTCGATGTGACCTCTGAGGCCTCCGCGCTCTGCCCCAGTTGCGGCGCACGAACGCAGGGCGCCAAATTCTGTCCCGAATGTGGCAAGCCGCTTCACGCCAAGACCGAGTGCCCGCGCTGCGGGACCAAATTTGAGGCGGGAACTAAGTTTTGTCCGGAATGCGGGCAGAAAATTACGTGATCGTGTGAACAGACACCCGTCCTGGCGATTCCGGCAGAAATTTTCAGCGGAAGAGGGGTCCGCCCATCGCTGGCTCATACCATGCCCACTTTTTCAGGAAAATTCCAATACGTGAATTCCGAGGGAAATACCCTTCAGGGCGGCCCCTGCCGCCTTGCGTTTGAGACGGATACTCTCACCCTGACGCCGGCCTCCGGCGCACCACTGGCATTCGACCTGGGCGACATCGATATTTTTCTTGCAGGCGACTACGAGCTGACGCTCACGCTCTTCACCGGCAAGAAAATTCTACTGAACCAATTTGCCAAAGCTTTCCAAGATCTTTGCCACGATTTGCTTGAAGCGTATCGCCAACGCCTGCTTCAGTGCCTGTTGCTGGAAGATTTGGAAGAGATTACGCGCTTCGACGGGACAGTACGTTTGGAGTCGCAAGGACACTCGTTCATCAGCCCCGCCGAGCTGCGGCTCTTCAAGAGCAACCTTGCCGTGCTCCCCGCACAGGCCACGGGCCGGCAATGGCGACTGGCTGATGTCGACTCGGTGACTTTTGACGAGGCATCCTGGACGGTGACGATCGCATCCGGTGAAGAGAGGATGGCCGTGAGCAAGCTCGCCAAGCGCACGGAAGAATTCAGGGAGCGCCTGAATGCGGCGTGGGAGGAAGTGGCGCAGCGTGGCGCGGAGACCGTCCACAGCCTCTTCCCTTTTCTTGATCCCGACCAGTTCCAGCAGGCCGTGGTGCTGATGACCGAAGGCCGCGCCGCCCCGCTCGCGAAATTGCGCGCACTTCACCCCAAAGTTGACCAGGCGCTCGCCGCCAACATCGTGGATCAGAAGTTGAAGCCCTACTACGAGGCATTGATGAAACACGTCCCGGGGGGCAATTACTATTCGGGATTCAAGTTCCTGCGCGCCGACGAAGACGCCGCAGCGAAAAATGCTCGCGAAGAGGAATCCAACGCCGCCGACGCCGAAGAGGCGAAAGCCGCGGGTACGGCCGTGGGGGGAATCGCTGATGATTCCGCGATTCACGACGGCAGTGAGGAGTCACCCATTCTGCACTGGTTTTTTCTGCCTCTGGCGGCCCAGCCCGGCGCCAATTTACCGGACAACCGGGTGGCCTGGGAAGCCACCTCCCGTTCGGGACGTGCAACCTATTTCTTTCGTCTCGTCCCACCGGAGCAGGCACCACAATTGCAGGACCCCGCCAAGGCTCCGGCGCTGATAGAATCCGCCATCCGCCAGTTGAATCGCGCCATCGTGCTGCTGAATTTCCGCCGCGAACCCATCTACCTGCCGGACGATTCGCTGGCGGTCCAGCCACGCTTTCGCCGGTACGCCATCGCCTGCCGGAAGCTTCCGGAGTTGGTTCGCCTTCGATCCTCGTTCCTCGGCCGGGCCATCCACACCACCCCCGACGCCTGGCAAAAGCAGTTTGAAGGTTATCTTACCGCCCACTAAAAGGAGTGTCCGATGAGAAGAACGGTTGTAATTGGCGTCGCCGGAACAGCGCTGTGCCTGTGCGCGATTTCCGTCATGGCGGCTCAGAACGACTACTCCGGCACCTATTTGAGGATGACAAAATATTGTGACAGATCTCCCTTGTAGCGGCGCTCTATGAGCGCCGAAAACGGCGGTCGCAGACCGCCGCTACAATCGGACGTCGTCACTATATTCTCTCCGCCTCAGTAGGTGCTCGACAAGGCAAGCACCAAAGCCGTGCCCAAAAGCTTTGCGAAATACACGATGACGATCAAGCAGGACGGGAATCAGCTTTTGGTTATAACTCAACCCGGCGGCGCCGTCGACACCAGTGAACAGGGTTCTGGAAATACCAACGCTCTCCAAGCCCAACTCAACGCGCAGTCGCAGGGCTCGAAAGCCGCGAACGGCTTATCAGCCAGGAGTGGTGGCACGATGGGCGAAGCGACTCCAGGCAGCAATCAGCCCGGCGCCATGGCACGGCAAACCGTCCCTTCCCAGGCTACTTACAATTTGGACGGGAAAAAGACCACCGATCATATCAGTGGCCAAGGCGATGTCCAACTCATGGCCAAGTGGTCGAAGGGTGGAAAGTCGCTGGAGCTGTCAATCGCATACACGGAAAGCAATAATGGCCAAACCCGCCTGGCCCTCAGCAGCAAGGAACGATGGACGCTCTCCGGGGACGGGCAGACATTGAAAGTTCAGCGGACGGTCTCGACGCAGTCGACGTCGATACCGTCGTTTTCATCCTTCGTAAGAAAACCGCGCCCTGACGCGCC
>JASHTO010000539.1 GCA_030040515.1 Terriglobia bacterium | reverse complement strand
TTCGCGAGTTCGTTGGGAGGGCCTGCTTCGCTCATAGAACCGGCTCGAATATCACGGTGACGGAAATAGAAAGACCGGGGAGGATTTTGTCATCGTTCAGGAAGTCGCCCCTGCGGAGAGTCTTCAGCGGACCTGGGCCATGAACATCAACCTCGCACTTGTCCGGGTCCACGACCCAGATCAATTCCACGCCCGCATCGCGATACTGTTTGATTTTACGCGTCATTTCCCGCGCTGTGTTGTACGGAGAGATAACCTCGACAACTACGGCGGGAATAACTTTCAATGTGTGTTTCGGGTCAAGACCGGATATGCGCTCGCGGGGAATGTAAGCAACGTCCGGAGCGCGCACCACGCCGGGGGCAAGCTCAAACCAAGTGTCGCCAGCGACCAAGCCGCGGTTTTTCGCCTTTGCCCATTCTTCCAAAAGTACGTAAATCCTGTGAATTATTTTCCACTGCTCAAAGCTGTTCGGAGACACGTAGACAGGTTCTCCTTCATCCAATTCATAGCCCCCACCCTTTTCAGGCTTGGGGAGCCTTTCGAGCTCGTCAGTCGTGAGTAGCGTCCTCGCACTCATCGCAACACCCATCCTCTACCGAAATTCAGCCTACTGCAACCGGTGCCCTTGCTGCGGACTCCGCCCGCTTGGGGGATCATCGAGCGGCTTGCGGCCGGCAAAACCCTCGTCAACGCCGTGCCAGAAGGCCACGCGTTCCTCGCCGAGTTTCCAGCAAAGGTAAATTTCTTCGCCTTCCTGCAAGCTGGGAAAATCCACCAATCCGACGTCGAGATCCTTCACTAATACGCCGGTCTCCTGAATGCGCTCGACGAGTTCGGAAAGATGTTCAGCCGCCGCGTCGTGCTCGGATTTTTTCTTCAGCAGGTCCGCCAGAGGAGGGAAGGTTCCGCCCAAGACCATGATGCGGGAGGCGACTTGCGTCAACTCGGTCCGGAAGGCCTCGACCTTCTGCTTCTCATCACGCGCCTCCATGAGCCACGGCGCGAGGGTGGGCAGAAGCTCCTCCGCTTCCCGACGATTGAAATATTTGTCGGCCATAGGGGTAGTCAAATGTCAAAGGCCTAAAGGCCGACGGTCAACGCAAACCTTCAATTCGACTTTGAACCTTCGACCTTTGACTCTGGACTTCTTACTTGATCTCCAACATGCGATTCAAAGCCGCCAGCGCCCAGCGCTTGGTTTCCGCATCGACGCTCACCCGGTTGATCACCTGCCCGGCGCGCAGGCTTTCAAGCGTCCAGCAGAGGTGCTGGGGCGAAATTCGAAACATGGTACTGCACATGCACACGCAATCGTCGAGCGAAACGATCAGCCGGTCCGGATGTTCGGCCGCCAGCCGCCGAATCATATGGATTTCCGTGCCCACCGCCCAACTGCTTCCCGCTGGCGCTTCCCCGATGCGCTTCAAAATATATTCCGTCGAGCCCACCTCGTCCGCCAACTGGCAGACTTCCCAGGAGCACTCGGGGTGCGCAATCACGCGAATTCCCGCGTGCCGCGCCCGCACGCGCTCCACGTGCTCGGTGCGGAAGCGCTGGTGCACGGAGCAGTGGCCCTTCCACAAATAAATCCGCGCCCGGGCGATTTCGCCGTCCGTCAGCCCGCCATTTTCCTCTTGCGGATTCCACACCGCCATCTGGTCAAGAGGGTATCCCAATCCATATCCCGTATTTCGGCCCAAATGCTCATCCGGCAGGAAGAGAGCTTTTTCGCCGCGCTCGAGCGCCCACTCCATTACTTTGCGGGCGTTGGAGGAGGTGCACACCGCGCCGCCATTTCTCCCCACAAAGGCTTTAACGGCCCCTGTGGAGTTGATGTAAGTGACGGGCACAATCGTTCCGCCATTCGCCGCCGTAAGCACTTCCCAGCAGACTTCCACTTGCTCGAGATTGGCCATGTCGGCCATCGAGCAGCCCGCGTGCAGGTCAGGAAGAATCACCGTCTGGTGGTCGCCGCTCAAAATATCGGCGCTCTCCGCCATAAAGTGCACGCCGCAGAAGACAATGTACTCGGCTTCGCGCCGGCGTGCGGCGAGTTGCGAAAGGCGCAGCGAATCACCGCGGTAATCGGCGAATTTCACCACTTCGTCGCGCTGATAATGGTGGCCGAGAATCACCAGCCGCTCGCCCAGATCGGTCTTGGCGCGCCTGATGCGCTCCTCAAGCTCCTGCGGGCCGAGATCCGCGTAGTTTTCGAGAAGTAAATCCAGAGTTGCGGTATCCATGATTGACCAACTTCCATTCTAGCTTAAGAACCGGGATACGGGACACGGGGCGCACCATTCGAATTTATAAGCTTGGCGGGAGAACGAACCACACGTCCTTCGCAGCCCAGGAAAGTCCAAATCCATATTCCCGTATCCCTTATTCTTACCCCCCAATGTAAACCATCGTGCGTGAAGGCTGAACGAAATCGGGTTCGTTAATCCGGTGGCTGGGTTCTTTTTGGCGCACCACCTCTTTCATGAAGGCGGCAAGGTCGCCGTCGGTGGCGCCATTGCGGATCAGCGGGCGCACGTCGTGCTCGCGCAGGGAGAAAAGGCAGGTTCGCAATTTACCATCGGCGGTGACGCGCAGGCGGCTGCATTGCCCGCAGAAGGGAATTGAAACCGGCGCGACGATGCCCAGCTCACCCTGTCCGTCAGCGAATCGGTAGCGCAGCGCCGTCTCGCTGGCCGAGTGGCGGGGAATTTCCTCCAGCGGAAACACCGGATGGATGGCGTTCACGATCTCCTTCGCCGTCACCACCAGCTCGCGCTTCCAGGCGTGGTCGGCGTCGAGCGGCATGAACTCGATGAAC
>JASHTO010000048.1 GCA_030040515.1 Terriglobia bacterium | reverse complement strand
GCGGAGAAGGCTTCGGGTTCAGGTTCGCCCGTTTACCCGTGTAGGCGGAATGTGGGCGGTGTGCGGGTCTAATGCGCAGAATTTGCAGGCATGGTGCGGAAGGGGGGACTCGAACCCCCACGGCCTTGCGACCGTCAGCCCCTCAAGCTGGTGCGTCTGCCAATTCCGCCACTTCCGCACGAAAGGCAGTGTTCAGTTTTCAATCATCCGTTGTCAGTAATCAGATTTAGAATCTTATCAGCTACTTGCAAGATGGGCGCTATGATAACCGGGCCTTCTTACTGATAGCCGATAACTGACGACTGCCAACTATCTTTCTACTTCTTCGCCGGCGCAGATGCCGCAGGCGTTGCCGGGGCGGTTTTTGCCGGAATATTCTCCAGCACGGAGCCGCCTGCCGAATTAGTCGCATGAACTGCGAGGGTAATTGAGGTCACGATGAAAATCACCCCAAGCACCCATGTGACCTTGGCCAAAAGTGTGACCGAGCCCCGCGGACCAAAGGCGGTCTGGCTGGGCCCGCCGAAGGCCGATGCGATGTCCACATTTTCGCCACCCTGGAGAAGCACGACTACGACCAGCAAGATGGAAACCAGGATGTGCAAGATTACAACCAGAGTTATCATTTCATTCCTCTTACGCCCCGGGGTAATTAATCAACGAAGTGAACGAATCAACTTTCAAACTTGCACCGCCCACCAGCGCGCCATCAATCCCGACCTGGGCCATCAGCCCGCCAATGTTATCGGGCTTCACGCTACCGCCATACAAAATGCGCACGCCGTCGGCTACTTTATCTCCGAACTTTGCCCGCGCCAGGTCACGCAAAACGTGGTGACTTTCCGCTGCCATTTCCGGCGTTGCAGTGCGCCCGGTGCCAATCGCCCAGACGGGTTCGTAAGCAATAATGATACGGGAAAAGTCGGAGGGGGTCAATCCGGCGAGGCCACCCTCAAATTGGGTCTTTAACACCTGCCCGGTGCCGCCGGATTCGCGCTGTGCCAGAGTTTCGCCCACGCACATGATCGGGGTGAGGCCCGCGGCCAGCGCCGCCTTCAACTTACGGTTCACCTGCTCGTCGGTTTCGCCGTGGTCGTGGCGGCGCTCGGAGTGGCCAATGATGGCATGCGTGCACCCGGCGTCGACAATCATCGTGGGCGAAACGTCACCCGTGTGTGCGCCTTCCTTGTCCCAGTACAAATCCTGGGCGGAGATTGCCACCTTTGAACCCTTCGCCGCCAGCGCTGCCGCCGCCAGCGCCGTGAAGGGCGGGGCCACAACCACTTCACAGTGCCGAGCCGCCGCAGCCACCGGCACAATCTTCTCAATGAAATCCATCGCCTCAGCGATGGTCTTGTACATTTTCCAATTGCCAGCGATTACGGGTTTCCGCATGTCATCCGTCCTTGGTTAAAGGTGGGCACAACTGCCAAGCGCCTACTGTCTACTTCTCAGTCAAAGCGGCAACACCCGGCAGGATAAGCCCCGAAAGGAATTCAAGCGAGGCACCTCCGCCAGTGGAAATATGCGAGATTTTCGACTCGATGCCGGCTTTCTTTACCGCGGCCACCGAGTCCCCACCGCCCACCACCGACACAGCAGAAGAATTCGCGACGGCGTGAGCGATGGCGACCGTACCCTCTGAAAATTGCGGAATCTCGAACACTCCCATCGGCCCGTTCCAAACAATGGTCCTGGCCTTGGCGATTCGCGCGGCATAGTCGGCACGGGTAGCGGGGCCGATGTCCAAGCCCAGGCGATTGGCAGGAATGCTGCGTGTTGGCGCAAGCTCAGCAGCGGCACCGGCGTCAAGTTTTTCTGCAACAACGTGGTCCTGCGGCAGGCGAAGATCCACTTTTCGCTTTTCGGCATCCTTCAGAAGCTGGCGCGCCAGATCGAGCTTGTCCGCCTCGACTCGCGACAATCCCACCTCCACGCCCTGTGCCTTCAGAAAGGTATAGGCCATGGCGCCGCCAATCAGGATAGTGTCCGCAAACTTCATGAGATTTTGCAGCAACTCGATTTTGTCGGAGACTTTTGCGCCGCCCACGATCGCTACATAAGGGCGCTCGGGATGACCCACCGCTTTGCCCAGGTATTCGAGCTCCTTCTCCATCAACAATCCCGCCGCGCAGGGGGACAGGAAATGAGTGACCCCCTCCGTGGAAGCGTGGGCGCGGTGCGCGGAGCCGAATGCATCGTCGACATAAATCTCCGCGAGCGAGGCGAGTTTCTGCGCGAACTCCGGAACGTTCTTTTCTTCCTCGGCATGGAAGCGCAGGTTTTCAAGTAGGAGAACTTCACCGTCCTGGAGCGCGCGTGCAGCGGCTTCCGCTTCCGCTCCCCGGCAGTCCGCAGCGAACGCCACGGGTTTGCCCAAGAGTTGCGCCAGCCGGGTGGCAGCGGGCTCCAAGCTCATCTTGGGATTGGGCTTGCCCTTGGGCCGGCCCAGGTGCGAGGCCAGAATCACGCGCCCGCCGCGAGCCAGTAGATTTTGAATCGTGGGCAGAGACGCCTGAATGCGCGTGTCGTCGGTCATTTCCCCGGACTCGTTCAGAGGCACGTTGAAATCCACACGCATGAAGATGCGTTTACCCTTCGGATCGATGTCGCGAACAGAAAGTTTTGGCATAAGGCTTTTTCCTCAGATCGGAAGTTCATGAGAGATAGGTGGAGGTGTCCATCTTTCTATGCAAACAACGGGATGGGCGCGATCCGGTCAAGGAAAAGTTCCCCCAGTCCCGGACGGCTGACAGCGGAGTTGCAGAACCGCAAAACTCAAACTACAAGGCGCGGTCTTCGGAAATCGAACGGCAGCCTGCAAAGAATCATCGGCAGAGGCTTCAACTCGCGCCGCAACGGATCGAGCGCAAGGCCCAAGGCTTCCAGTGTAAAGGCACCAAGAAGGTTGCTATCGCCTCTCCTCTTCGCATGGATCATCAGTTCCAGGAGGAATGCACACGCTTGCGCATAGCATCCTCCCCTTCAACCGAAACTCGGCACCTTCCTCACCTGCCGCAATCAGTCCCAGGCATTCTGCTATCCGCCTACTGTTCTCCTACAGTCCTTTCGACACCACGTAGTTGATCAAGTCGCGGACGCGGCAGGAATATCCCCACTCATTGTCGTACCAGGCGACGACCTTCACCAGCGTCCCATCAATCACTTTGGTAAAGCCGGCGTCAATCATCGATGAGTGCGCGTTGCCGGTGAAATCCTTGGAGACCAGTTCCTCCTCCACGAATTGCAGGATGCCCTTCATGGGGCCTTCCGCTGCTTTTTTCAGGGCGGCGTTCACTTCAGCGGCGGAGGTGGGCTTCTCGACCTGCGCTACGAGGTCCACCACGGAGACATCGGGAGTGGGCACGCGCATGGCGTAACCATCCATCTTGCCCTTCAGTTCCGGAATCACCAGTCCAATGGCCTTGGCCGCGCCGGTGGTGGTGGGGATCATGCTCAGCGCCGCCGC
>JASHTO010000538.1 GCA_030040515.1 Terriglobia bacterium | reverse complement strand
GGCACAGGCGTGCTGATGCAGGGCGGCCTGCACCCGGACCTGAAGATCGATTACTACGAAGACCTGCTGCGTAACATCAAGCGCAAATTTCCGCAAATCCACCTGCACTGCTTTTCCGCGCCGGAGGTGCTGAATATCGCGGAGCTCTCCGGCCTGAGCCTGCGCGAAACCATCGTGCGTTTGATGGATGCCGGGCTCGACTCGATTCCCGGCGGCGGTGCGGAGATTCTGGATGATGAAGTGCGCCGGCGCATCGCGCGCCTGAAATGCACCACCGAAGAGTGGATATCCATGCATCGCACGGCGCACTCGCTCGGCATGCGCACCACCGCCACGATGATGTTCGGCTGTGGCGAGACCCTCGAACATCGCGTCAACCACTTCCAGCGCATCCGGCAATTGCAGGAGGAAACCGGTGGCTTCACAGCGTTCATCCCCTGGTTCTTCCAGCGTGCCCACACCTCGCTCGGCAACTTCATCAAGGAAGAGGCCACGGCGGTGGATTACCTCAAAACGCTCGCCGTCGCGCGCCTTTACCTCGACAACATCGAGAACGTACAGGCCTCCTGGCTTACGCCCGGCCACAAACTCTGCCAAATCGCTCTGCGCTTCGGTGGCAATGACGTGGGTTCCATTCTGATTGAAGAAAACGTCGTCCGCGCCGCGGGCGTGACCCGCACCTCGAGCGAAGACAAGCTCCGACTCATGATTAAGGACGCCGGATTCCGACCCATCAAACGCGACACGCTTTACCGAAACTATTATCTCAACTGAGTCGTACCCCCCTGCTTTCATCGATGGTTTTCGCATTTGACAACAGTCGTTATAACGAATATTATTGAGTCATGTCGCCGAAGCTCAAGGACGAAATCAAGCAGAGCAAGCCTTTCCCGAGCCTGGAGTCGGAGGTGCTTCTGAACCTGGTGCGCACCGCGGATGCACACTCGCGCGGGGCCGAGGCGATTTTCAAGCTGGCGGGGCTTTCGCCCAACCAATACAACGTTTTGCGTATTCTGCGCGGGGCGGGCGAAAACGGCCTGTGCTGCCGTGAGATAGGGGAGCGCATGATCACGCGCGACCCTGATATTACGCGCCTTCTGGACCGCTTGGAGCGCCGCGGCTTGGTGTCTCGCAGCCGCGACCGGCACGACCGCCGCCTCATTATGGCGCGCATCACCGATGCCGGGAGGAAAATCCTGAAAGACCTGGACAGACCGATCGAAGAGTACAACCGTAACCGCTTGAGCCATATGGAAAAGGGCGATCTCCGCAGGCTGAATGAACTCTTGGAAGCGGCGCGCGGAACTTGATCGCCTTTCTTGCATCATATAGTCGTTGTAACGAATATCGATAGAACGAGGGATTGAACCGAAAAAGGCGGTTTGGGGAGGGGGACGATGAGCGCAACGAAATCAGCCGTAATGGAAAGAGAAGGCACGGCAGGGATTCATGAACTACTGGCCCGACGCTGGAGTCCGAAGGCATTTTCTCCGCGACCGGTCGAGCCGGCGAAGCTGGCGCAGCTCTTTGAAGCCGCGCGCTGGGCGCCATCGAGCTACAATGCCCAGCCGTGGTCATTCATTGTGGCCACACACGAGGACGCGGAAGGGTACAACCGCCTGCTGGGCACGCTGATGGACGTAAATCGGCAGTGGGCGCAGCAGGCTCCGGTGCTGATTCTTGCTGTCGCCAAGCTTGGCTTCAATCATGTAGCGCGGGCAAATCGCCACGCACTTTACGACTTGGGCCAGGCGGTGGCGCATCTGACTGTTCAGGCCACGGCGCTCGACTTGCACATTCATCAAATGGGTGGATTTGATCCAAACGCGGCTCGAGAGCTCTTTGCAATTCCGGCGGGTTTCGAGCCTGTTGCCGTGCTGGCGCTGGGTTACTACGAAGCTCCGGCGCCCGAACGGGCCGCTCGCACGCGCAAGCCGTTGACAGATTTTGTGTTCAGTGGAAAGTGGGGCAATGCCGCGGCCGAGGTCGCGGAGAATTCAAATTAAGGGGTGCGATATGATGAAGAAACTACTTGGGACCCCGGATGACAAGTTGATGACTGTTCTGCGCCTGGTGTTGGGCGTGGTCTTTTTCGCCCACGGCGCGCAGAAAATGCTGGGCTGGTTTGGCGGCTACGGTTTTAAGGGCACGATGGGATTCTTTACCCAAATGCTGCACATCCCTGCGCCCTTCGCTTTGCTGGCCATCGCCGCGGAATTTTTCGGAGGCATAGGATTAATCCTCGGGCTGCTCACGCGAATCGCCGCCTTTGGAATTTCGGTGAACATGCTGGTGGCGATCTTCATGGTCCACCTGCCCAACGGTCTTTTTATGAACTGGACAGGACAGCAGAAGGGCGAGGGCTATGAATATCACCTGCTGGTTCTGGCCATTACCGCGGTGCTGATGATTCGCGGCGCCGGGGCATTTTCAGTCGACCGCGCCCTTGGCGGCGCACAGGGCGGCGAGTAAGCCAAGGCGCAATTTCCGCAAAACCAAATAACGCGACGGGCCGCCGAGCAAGACCGTCGCGGCGGCCGGAGGGCAACTGCGCCCATTTCGGCCAGGGAGAAAACCATGGTCAAGACCATCAAATCAAAAGAACGACACCACGCCAACTTCGGCTGGCTGGACACGCATTGGCATTTCTCGTTCGACCAGTATTTCGACCCCTCGAACACGAACTGGGGCGCGCTGCGGGTGTTCAACGATGACATCATTGAGCCCGGCCAGGGTTTCGGAATGCATCCGCACCGCGATATGGAAATCATCACCTATGTCATTGCGGGCGAACTTGAGCACCAGGACAGCACGGGCAACCGCGGCGTGATTCATCCGGGAGAAGTTCAGGTGATGTCCGCGGGCACCGGCATCCTCCACTCGGAGTATAACCACTCGAAAAAGTCGCCGGTGCACCTGATGCAAGTCTGGGTTGTGCCGCGTGAACGCGGACTAAAGCCGCGCTGGGAACAGCATCAGTTCGCGCCTGATGAAAGAGAGGGCAAGCTGCTGCCAGTGGTTTCAAGCGGCGATCTTGCCGGCACGCTGAAGATCGACCAGGACGCGCAGATTTACGTTTCGGCGCTTCCAGTCGGCGGCGAGGCGACTCACCAGACCGAAACTGATCGCAAGGTGTACATCTTCGTCCACGAAGGGGAAGTTGACGTGAATGGCGTGAAGCTTGCGGCGGGCGACCAGGGGCGCATCGCGGAGGAAACCTCGCTCACGATCAAGGCGGCGAAGGATTCCGAGCTGATCCTGCTTGACCTTCCGGAGCTTCGCTACTAATTGTGCGTAGGATGTTCGTCCCCCCCTCGGTCCTCGCGAGGGCTGAGGGGCCGGGGCGGGGAATTTCACTGCAAGGTCTGTTCTTCTCCTGCGGCGGCCTCAAGCCGGCACCAAATCGCGGAAGCAAAAAGGCGCATTCCGTCTCTGCTTAGTTCACCCAGCGTCCGTGTTTTTCTTTCTTCTCCTGGTCGCGCATGTACACTTCGAACTTCCTGCGCAGTTGGGCGCGACGCCATTCGTGATATTGAAGTTGCCAGCGATAAGGCAGCGACCATCCGCGCAGGTAGATGTATCCGAAAAGCATGCCGCCGAGGTGGGCAAAGTGGCTGATGCCGGAGCCGGGTCCGCCGAAGGAGCTGACGAATTCAATGACGCCCATGATCACCGCAAACCACTTGGCCTTGATGGGGATGATCATGTAAAGGTAAATCAGCCGTTCGGGAAACAGCATCGCGTATGCCAGCAGCAGCCCGTAAATTGCGCCCGAACAACCTATGGTGACGGAAAGGGAATCCGACCGGAAGATCGTATTCAACGCAACGTCGAAAATTCCCGCGCCCACGCCGGTCAAGAAATAGAAGACCAGGAATTTCCTTCCGCCCCACTGGCTTTCGAGGTCGGAGCCAAACATCCACAGGGCGAACATGTTGAAGATGATATGGAACCAGCCGCCGTGCAGGAACAAGTAGGTGACCAGTTGCCAGAGGAAGAGGTCATGAACCACCAGGTTCGCCCGCAAGCCAAGAATTTGAAAAATCTCACCAAAGAATTCCGCGTGAAAGATTTGAAGCGGGATATAGGTAAGTACAAAGCAGGCGCTGGTGACGATGATCAGCCACTTCACCATTCGCGTGAGTGGCGGGAATAGTGAGTATCCCATTTGGCGGTAGGAGGCCATGCATAGAAGCGTACCACAAGAATGGAGGTTAGGCGCTGCGGCCGTGGCAAATAAGAATTCCCCTCAACCGGCTTGGCGGGAATTTCCCCGCGTCCGTTGAGCGTCACATGATGGCCGCAGGTGGGGCGGGCTCTTCGGGGCTACCTGAATTGGCTAGTGGAACGCCGACCAGAACAGCAAATAGCACGATGAATGCCACGAGCGCCGTCCAGGATGGCGCCGTCCAGGACAAGAGGGTCACGTCACGCCCCGCGCCCACCAGCCCGGCAATGACCAGCCCGCACAAGGCCTCGCCGGCGATGAAGCCCGAGGCCGTCAGCACGCCGGCATTATCCACGCGGGCCTTCTGTGCGTGATTCAGGCCGCGGCGGTCGCGAAGCTTGTCCGTCACCCAGCGGATAATGCCGCCGACGAAGATCGCAAAAGTGGTGCCCAAGGGGAGATACATGCCCACGGCGAAAAGCATCACACTCTTGACTTCAATCATGATCAGCGCAAAGCCCATCAGGATGCCCACAATCACCAGCGGCCATGCCATCTCCCCGCCCACAATACCTTTGGCCAACATGGCCATTAAGCCGGCCTGCGGAGCGGAGAGCGCGGCGCTGCCAAAGTGATACGCTTTGTCGAGAATTGCCAGCGGAAAGAAGAGCACCAAGGAGGCCACGACAATGCCAATCAAGTCGCCGATTTGCATTTTGGCGGGAGTGCCGCCCAGAATGTGGCCGACCTTGAGATCCTGGAGCATTTCGCCCGCGACCGCCGAGGAAACGCAAATAACCGCCGCAACTCCCAGCACCGCCGCGACACCGCCCGCGCCTGAAACCCCCATCGCCACCATCAGCAGCGCCGCAATCACCAGCGTGCAAAGGGTCAATCCGGAGACGGGGTTATTGGTCGAGCCGATCAATCCCACCAGGTTTCCGGAGACGGCGGCAAAAAAGAATCCGAGCACAATCATCACCACCGCCGCCACCACCGCGGCCGCCACCACCTTGGAGCTCGTAAGATTTCCCGCGCTTCCGATGAAGAAGTAATAAAGCGCAATCATGGCCAGGAACACCAGCCCAACGCCCGCGAAGACCACCTTTGACCTCAGGTCGCGGTCCGTGCGGTCGCTGCCGGCGTGCGCGGCGGCGGATTTTTTCAAATCAGTGACCGCGCGCGCCATGCCGGCCACCAGTTGCTTGCGCATTTTGAACAAAGTGTAGCAAGCCCCTACGAGCATTCCACCCACGGCGATGGGGCGCACCACGGAAAAATAAATCGCTTGGGCGAGCAGCGTCCAGGAAACCGGTTGACTGCCCGGCGCGGAAGGCTGAAGCGTGGGGCCAAGAACGAACGTGAGCAGCGGAACGAGCAATCCCCAGGCCAGCACGCCGCCGGCGAAATTCAAGGATGCCAGGCGCGGGCCGATGATGTAACCCACTCCCAGATAAGCCGGGCTTACGTCCGGCATGGTAAGGATGGTTGCGCCGCCGGTCGTGACCGTCGCCACATTGGGATTGGTGCTGGTGCGCAGCAGCAGCTTTTTCCCCAGCGCGCTGATATTCGCCGGAAACGTGTTGCTTGCGGAAAAAACGTTCACCGCGCCCAGAAAATAGATGAATCCGCCAAAGCCCATGTTCGCGAACAGGATTTTCGCGGCCTTGGCGCCTTGTTGGCCGGCCTTGTGAATCTGCGAGGCGGCCACCGATTCCGGGAAGGGAAGTTCCGGATCTTGCACCATCACGCGGCGAAGCAGCGTGACGAACAGGATGCCCAGAGTGCCGCCGATGATCATCAGCGCGACGGTGGTCCAATATTTATCGCGCTGTAATCCCGGCCATAAGCCCGCCATGACGAAGGCCGGAATCGTGAAGACTGCGCCCGCGGCCACCGACTCGCCAATGGAGCCCACGGTTCGCGCGATGTTTTCTTCCAGTAGCGAACCTTTCATCAGCCGCAGCAGCGCCATGCCGATCACCGCGGAAGGATACGTGGCGGCGATGGTCATGCCCGCCTTCAATCCCAGGTAGGCATTGGCCGAGCCGAGAATTGCCGTCATCACCATCCCGAGCAGCAAGGCGCGAAGGGTGAATTCCTTCATCTCCATCGTCACGGGGACGAAGGGAGTGTACTTTGCAGGTTCTGCGGAAGTTGGAGTGCTCATGGTCTGTTCCTGACCTGGTGACACAGGCGCTCATGCCTGTGCTATTCCAGACGCGCTGTAGGGGCAACCCTCGCCCTGCGACCCGTCGCCTGAAGACGGCTTTGGGTCGCAGGGCGAGGGCCGCCCCTGCGTGCCAATTTCACCCGCCGAGCCTGGCGCGAACTTTTTCGCTCACGCGCTTGCCGTCGGCGTTCTTGCCGGCGAGTTTGGTCATGGCCGCTTTCATGACCTTGCCCATGTCCTTGGGATTGGTCACGCCGGTTTCGGCCAGCGCCGCCACCACAGCCGCATCGATATCTTCATCGCTCGCGGCGGCGGGCAGGTAGGCTTCAACGATTTTGATTTCGGCCTCTTCCTGGCTTGCCAGGTCCTCGCGCCCGCCATTGCGATAAGCCTCCACGGATTCGCGGCGCTGCTTGGAGAGCGTGCGTAGCACGGCGAGCGCTTCCGGATCCTCAACCGGCTTCCCGTGTTCCACGCGCTTGTTCATCAGCGCGGCCTTCATCATGCGCAGCACAGAAAGCTTCAGCGTCTCCTGCGCCTTCAGCGCCGCAACCAGGTCTTTTTCCACTTGTTCGACAATGGACATGATTTTCCTTTCGATTTTATCCGCGACTATACCATAAAGAAGTCGGAAGCGAAGCGCACTGTAGCGGCGGTCTGCGGTTTCTGGAGTCCGATGGACTCCATCGGAGTTCAGCAATCGAACCCCAGCCGCGTCACGGGTGACGATGCCCACGCCACAACGCACCAGCGCCAAAGCGCACGCGCTACAGAAAAGGTGTTTCTCGTCAAAGTGCCGGGTGTTTGAAGCCACCGGCTCCTATTGACATCCCATACTTGCGGAACTATTCTGCTATGGCTATCCCATAGGAGGCTCATGGGCGACAAAGTGGACGTCTGGCAAGGCACGCTGGCGCTGATGGTTTTGAAGACGCTCGAAACGCTCGGGCCGTTACACGGTTACGGCATCGCCCGGCGGATTGAACAAACCAGTGGCCGGCAATTGCTGATCAACTACGGCACGCTTTACCCCGCCTTGGTGAAGCTCGAACAGGAAGGCTACATCGCATCGGAGTGGGGCGTCTCGGACAACAAGCGGAAGGCCAGATATTACCGGCTGACGCGCGCCGGGCGCAAACAATTGGCCAGGGAAGCTCGCGATTGGCAGCAGGCGAATGCAATTTTGGCGCGATTCCTATCGCCTGCGGAGGGACGCTCATGAAAAAGCTGCGCGCCCTGTTTCGACGCCTCACGGGATTGTTCACACGGCGTCGCCGCGCACGTGAATTCGATGACGAACTGGAAAGCAACCTCCAGATGCACATCGAGGACAACCTGCGAGCCGGCATGTCGCCCGACGAAGCGCGCTACGCGGCCCTGCGCAAGTTTGGCAACGCGACGCGGGCCAAAGAGGATGCCTGGGAGGCGTGGAGTTTCGTTGGCCTTGATCGCCTGTGGCAGGACATTCGCTTCGGCCTGCGCATGCTGGCGAAGAATCCCGGCTTCACGGCCGTGGCCGTGCTTACCCTCACCCTTGGGATCGGGGCCAATACTGCCATTTTCAGCCTGATTGACTCGATGATGCTGCGGATGCTTCCCGTCGCGAGCCCGGATGACTTACTTCAGGTCAAGTTTCGCGTTCCAGATCGTCCCGGAGAACCCTCAGGCGCATTCACCAATCCTTTGTGGGAACAAGTGCGCGCCCGGCAGGACGTTTTCACAGATGTCTTCGCCTGGGGCGAGGCCAACAACCGGGATGATTCATTCAAATTTGATCTCACCAAGGGCGGGAAGCTTGAATCAGCACATGGACTTTGGGTGAGTGGCAGCTTTTTTGGTGGCCTGGGCCTTCGCCCCACTCTCGGCCGCTTAATTGTCCCATCCGATGATCAGCGCGGCTGCCGGGGTGTGGCGGTGCTGAGCTACGGCTTCTGGCAGGACCACTACGGGGGTGATGAGAGGGCAGTGGGCGCAAGCCTCTCACTCGGCCGGCACTCCTTCGAAGTGATTGGCGTTGCTCCACCCGGATTTTACGGCATGAGAGTTGGGGAGAATTTCGACGTTGCGTTGCCGATCTGCTCGTCCGCTCTGTTCGATGAGAAGGATTCGCGGCTCGACGATCGCTCCTGGTGGTGGCTTCACATCGTTGGCCGCATCAAGCCCGACATCAGCGGGGCCCAGGTAAGTGCCCGACTCGCCGAACTCTCGCCGGGGATCTTCACCACCGCTTTGCCCCAGGGCTGGGACCGCGACGGGCAAAGGGCCTTCGTGAAGCGCAGGCTGATTGCTGTTCCCGCTGCCACGGGAATCTCCGGATATGGCTTGCGTGAGCAGTTCGGCAGGTCGCTCGCCATTCTGATGGCCATTGTCGGTGCCGTGCTGCTCATTGCCTGCGCGAATATAGCGAGCTTGATGCTCGCTCGCGCGGTTGCCCGGCAGAAGGAGATGGCGCTACGTCAGGCACTGGGTGCGAGCCGCACGAGGTTGGTTCGGCAACTGCTCACGGAGTGCATCCTGCTTTCATCTGCCGGCGCGGTATTGGGAATCGTTTTCGCCCGGTGGGGCACAGCACTCCTGGTCCACTCTATCTCCACCACAAGAAGTACGGTGTTCCTGGACCTTTCTCCAGACAGTCGGGTTCTGGGCTTCACAGCTCTCGTTGCAGTAATTACAGGCATCCTATTCGGGCTCCTGCCCGCGTTGCGGTCTACGCGGATCTGCCTGACTTCGGCGATGAAAGGCAGCCTGGCGATGCAAACGGACAGATCTCTGCGCTTTCGCACTCGCAAGTGGATCGTCGTGTCTCAAGTCGCGCTCTCGTTCGTCCTCCTGGTTGCGGCCGGTTTGCTGTTGCGAAGCTTTGCGAAACTTGTGACCCTCGACCTAGGTTTCGATCGTAATAATGTCCTGCTGGTGAGCACGGATCTTAAGGCGGCAGGAGTGACACCGGACCTGCAGCCTGCGATTGACGAATCCATCGAGACCGTCCTGCGTGCGCTGCCGGGCGTGGCTTCTGCGGGCCGGTCGTCCAGAACACCCATGGAAGGAGGCGCGTGGAGCCAGCCCATCACTTCGGAATGGTCAAAGGACTTATCCCCTGAGGAAGCAGAGACGTGGATGAATGCCGTTACTCCGGGATACTTTGAGGCACTTCACATGCCGTTGCTCGAGGGCCGCAGTTTTGCCTCCGCCGACACGGCAACGAGCCCGAACGTGGCGATTGTCAATCAGACTCTGGCGTACCGATTTTTTCCAGGCCATGATCCGCTCGGCAGAGTCTTTCGCATCCAGCAATCGTCTGGAGAGTACGGGCCTCCCATCGAAGTCGTCGGACTCGTCAAAGACGCGAAATATGAGTTTGTCCGCGAGGATACTCATCCCACCGCTTTCTTCCCCGTCAGCCAGTTCCCGGTCCGTGCGGCGCGACAGACCTTCGAGTTGCGAACCGCCCTCCGGCCCTCTGCCCTTATCCCTGCAGTTCAATCCGCAGTCAGCGGTGTAAATCGGGAAATTCCGCTGGAAATCCACACCTTGGCTGAGCAGGTGGATGATTCGATTGTGCAGGAGCGCCTGCTGGCGATGCTTTCCGGTTTCTTCGGCGCCTTGGCTTTGCTCCTGGTGATGGTGGGCCTATATGGCACGTTCAACTATATGGTCGCACAGCGCCGGGCGGAATTCGGCGTCCGCATGGCCTTGGGCGCCGCCCCGGGATCGATTCAGCGCCTGGTGATTCGTGATCTGGTTACAGTGATGGCGGCAGGCCTGGTGACGGGGAGCTGCCTGTCGCTGGCGGCGACGAGAATCCTGCAACAACTGTTGTTTGGGCTCGGCCCGCATGATCCTGTGACCATGATTTCAACTGCCGCCGTGCTCAGCGCCGTCGCGCTCGTCGCAGGCTACATCCCCGCGCGCCGGGCCACCAAAGTCGATCCCATGGTGGCGCTACGAATGACGGGACGGCAGGACGCTTCGTTGGTCGAAGCCTTTCATCACAACGAGGACTCACTCTCTACGGCGTGGGGTTTTCCTATAGAATCCGTGGGAATGACTTTAATCCCCCCATCAGACGTCTGCCCGACGGCTTGTGGAGTGCGGGAGCTTGCTCCCGCTGTTGAAGTCGGAAGCTCGCTTCCGGCTGACGGACCGCCAGCAAGCTGGCGAAGAGCAGAGCGGTCCCGCCCAGGCGGGATCGCACTCCACAAGCTCGTCGCCCCGCCCTGCCGAGTCAAGGAATCCGTCCACGAATACGTTTTTTCAGAGACCATATTGGACACAAGGCTTAAATCAAGAGTTCTGAAATCATCCAATCGGGTGTGCCATTTTCGATGTCAATCTTTCTATCTGACTTGCATTTCCCCGGCGTGTCCGTCGCTACTACTGCTGGAATGATGCCCGCCGGCGGCCCGGGAGGCCCTACGACGCTGGACGCACACCCAAAACGTAAATTATTGCCCAAAACACGCTGAGTTCACGCAGTTTACAAATTCCATTCACAAGACTCCTTGTGCCATACAACCGTTCAAAACAACCGTTCGGCGCAATCTCCTTAACCTTAACTCCTCTAACTTGTATCATTTGCGTGCATATCAGGATCGAGGGACCTGGGGGGGCGATCACCCATCGTAGGTCCGAATAGCCACATCGTTCAATGAGATGCGAAATATTAAGGGTGTTATCGAGGGGAAGGGAATTTGCTTTATTTTCGGTTTATCCACCATGGCGGTCAACAATTGATCGTCACCTTTTAAGGGGAGAGGATTATTTACCATGCCAAGAATTAAAGGTCAGCGGCTCATGAAGTACCTGGACCAAGCCGTTTGTTCGACGGCGGGGGTGGTATTTGACACAGTTCAACTTTTCAATAAGTACCGCCCAAGTCCGACCTTCACCCCCAAGTGGTCAGACAAGCCGCTCTTGAAATCATGGCAGAAGACCAAGCCCCAATTAGGGTGGCCGCGCCAGACAGACTCGCTGTGCCCAGAATGCGTAAAGGACGCACGCTCCAAAATCATGAGCGGCGACGAGAACTGGCGCTCGCTGCTTACCGAGAAGACCGGTGAGATCAAGGCGACGATCATCGAGCGCGATGGGCAGGTCTGGATGGTGAAGGATTGCCCCATCCATGGCCACTTCGAAGACATGATGGCTGTGGACGCCAACTTCCTGAGTTGGATCGAGCGCAACTTCCCCGGCCGCGACATTCGCGCCCACAATGACGAGGGCCTGCACAACCACGGCTCAAGCTCCATCAAGCACGGTCGCGGATCGGTGCTGACGGTGGATCTGACGAATCGCTGCAACATGATGTGCGACCCGTGCTTTATGGACGCCAACCAGGTTGGCTTTGTACACGAACTGACTTGGGAAGATGTTAAAGAGATTCTCGACAACGCCATCAAGATCAAGCCTCGGCGCCAGATGTCGGTGCAATTCTCCGGCGGCGAGCCCACGATGTCCCCCTACTTTATCGATGCGATTCGTTACGCGCGCAAGCTGGGATACAACAGCGTGCAGGCAGCGACCAACGGCATTGAGTTCGCGAAGGACAAGAATTTCTGCCGCCGGGCATTTGAAGCAGGCCTGCGTTACGCTTATCTGCAATTCGACGGCATCGGCAACGACGCCAACAGCCATCGCCAGGTGGGAAACCTTTTTGATGTCAAGTTGCGTGCGATCGAGAACATGCACGAGGCCGGCATCGAAATCATTCTGGTCATCACGATTGTAAATAACGTCAACAACGACCAGGTTGGGCCCATCGTGAATTTCGCCCGCGAGAATCCCAAGAAAATCGCCTTCGTCGCCTTCCAACCCGTTTCCTTTACCGGCCGCGACGAGGATATCACCCCACAGCGCCGCCTGCGGCAGCGCTATACGCTCGCGCACCTGGCGGGCGACGTGAAGAAGCAGACGGGAATTACCGAGCCTACGCGTGACTGGTTCCCCATCTCCATGTTCAGCGCCTTTGCGGATTTCGCGGATTTAGTCAAGGGCCCCGAAGCGCAATGGGGTATGGTCAGTTGCGGCTGCCACCCGAATTGCGGCGTGGGCACAGCGCTGATGATCAACAAGGAGACCAAAGAGTGGGCTCCCGTGCCGCAATTCCTCAACGTACCCGGCTTGGTGAAAGACATCCAAAAAATTACCGACGCCGGCCGCGGCAAGAAGTTTTCCAACTTCATGCTGGGTATGGGAATTCTGAAGAACTATAAACCCTTCAGTGCACCCAAGAGTCTGGCGCTGATGGACCTGATCAAGAAGTTTGATAAGTCCTTCGCGCTCAGGGGAGACAAGAAAGCCCGTGAGATGTACGGTGCTTCAGACCCCAACCGCACTTTGGAAGACGCGATGAAGCGGCGTTCCGATCCATGGAACCTGCTCTTCATCGCCGGAATGTGGTTCCAGGATCTTTTCAACTATGACTTCCGCCGCACGGAGATGTGCATCATCCCCTATGCAACCCAACTGGGGGAGATTTCGTTCTGCGCCTACAACACGGGCATCGGCTGGCGAAAGATCATCGAGAACATGTACAAGAATGCCAGCGTGGCCGAGTGGTATAAGACCCATGGAAAGCACGCGATCTATGCCAAAGGAAAGAGTGTGGAGCTTGATACTACCAAGCACTCCCTCACGGTGAATGCCGAGGACGCCGCGCGCGTTCGGAGCCTTGAGCATGACGTTCCTCTCACCGCGGCGGAAGAGGAAAAGGCCCGCCGCAAGGCCGCGTGGGAAGCGCAACAGGCTGCCCAGGCTCGGAAGGTTTATGAGGAGATAGTTTTACAGAAGCCTTCTTCTGAACTCGTGCAGATTGGCGCTGCCACGAAGGAAGAGGAGAAAGTGGCTGTCTAACCTTGCTTTTTCGCTTTGACTAGAAAAGGCCGTCCTTGTAGGCGGCCTTTTTTGTTTCAGGCATCGCCCTTATTTTGATCGCCACTCAAGACTTCAGAAGGCTTCGTCGGAAGGCAAATACGGTCAGCCCACCATCACCGCTGACGGAGGGGCAATTCGCTGGAATTGGTTTAGTGGTGGTCCTTCGACAACCGAACGAGGGGTTTCATGAGGAAATCAGCGCAGATTTCCTTGAGCATTTCCTGGTTTTCAGGCGGGATATTGAGGAACTCCAACCCCACCTGGCCCTGCTCCCCTTTCCAAGCCACTACGGCAGCCGATTGGAATTCCCGGCCTTTCCATGAGAGCGCAAACTCACACTCCTGGTGGATCTCCAGCGTCGGAGCACTTTCGAGCAGGCATCCGAGACCACACAGGTCTTCTATCATTACCGCCAGGGTGTTGCTTTCAGCCGGCAGCTTGATACTGGCCTTAACGTGAGCTGAATAACGGGGTACTCGTCGTCTTTCGTCGGGCATGGGCAAAGTGTAATTCGACTTTTCCAAAATGGCAACCCAGTTTGAACACGCAAGTTGATGAATTCACTTAGGATTTTTCAATGACCCCGCCGACCTATTGCGCTGGGTATAAATTTGTGAACCAAGTTGAGGCTTGGGTCCAAGCCACCGTGCCCGCGCAGGAACTAATTGCATCTTTATCCCTTGTGGCAGTATATTCTACCTTTGCTCGCAGATTGTCCGTCCCACTACCTTACCCGGCGCGCAGGTCGCAGAACCCATCTCCGGGCAAGCATTGAAAGTCGATGAGTCGCCACCCACATGCCGGCACCAAAAGTAAGCCACTCGCCATGGTTGCTGGTGGCCTCTGCTTAATTCTGGCGACTGTGGTTTCAAACGGGGCGCGAATCGCACCTCAAACAAACGCAGGAACAGATAGTCCGCAGGAGAAGATCATCTTTGCGCGTGACATCCAACCCATATTTCAAAAGAACTGCATCTCCTGTCACGGCAGCGAAAAACCGCAGGCAGGTCTAAGGCTTGACAGCGAAGCTGCCGCACTGAAAGGCGGCGATTCGGGCAAGGCCATTGTTCCGGGCAACAGCGAAAAGAGCCCATTAGTAATGCGCCTCCTGGGTATTGGAGAAGACGCCCGAATGCCGATGGGCGCAGACCCTCTCCCTGCAAGTCAGATTAAACTGATTCGGGCTTGGATTGATCAAAACTCATTCGCGGAGAACGGAAACAATCAGGTTTTAGCGGCAAATCAACCCCCAACGGACAGCGCGAGCGTGTCTCTGGTCGCCGCGCATCCGCAATCGTCCGAGGAAGGCATATTTGCTCGCGACATTCGCCCGATTCTCGCCGCACGCTGCTATGCCTGCCATGGTTCCGAAGTCCAGCAAAACGGTTTGCGCTTGGATTCTCTCGCGGCAATCCTGAAGGGAAGCGAGAACGGCAGTGTGGTGACTCCCGGGGATAGCGAAAAGAGCCCGATCGTGCGGCGCATCCTGGGGCTTGATCGTCCGGAGATGCCTTATGGCAGCCCGCCGCTCTCTGCCAGCGAGGTTAATTTAATCCGCAAGTGGATTGATGAGGGTGCACGCGGTCCCGACTCTACCGCGAACGTTGCCGCCACAGGGCTTGTCAAACACTGGGCCTACGTCAAGCCGGTTCAACCCAATGTACCCGAAGTCAAGGATGCTGCCTGGTGCAGGAATCCGATCGATAACTTCGTTCTCGCCAGGCTGGAATCACAGGGCCTCAAGCCGTCTCCAGAGGCCAGCAAGGAAATGCTGATTCGGCGCGTGTCCCTCGACTTGGTCGGCCTCCCCCCCACGCCGCAGGAAGTCGATGCGTTTCTGGCTGATCACAGTCCGCAGGCGTATGAAAAGGTTGTCGATCGACTGCTGGCGTCTCCGCATTTTGGCGAGCGGTGGGCCGCAATGTGGCTTGATCTGGCGCGCTATGCCGATACCAACGGCTACGAAAAGGATCTGCGTCGCACCATGTGGAAGTACCGCGACTGGGTGATTAATGCTTTCAACCAGGACATGTCCTTCCGTGAGTTCACGATTGAGCAGATTGCCGGCGACATGCTGCCTAACCCTACCACGGACCAGTTGATCGCCAGTGGATTCAACCGAAACACCATGACCAACATGGAAGGCGGAGTGGATCCGGAAGAATACTATTTTTACACTCAGGTGGACCGGGTTGACACCACCGCCACCGTATGGCTCGGCAGCACGCTGGCCTGCGCGGAATGCCACAATCACAAGTTTGATCCCTTTACTCAAAAGGATTACTACCGGTTCCTGGCTTTCTTTGACAAGGAGACGCACGTCGACGTCGATGCCGATGGCGGGCCGCACGCACGCGAACCGATCCTTGAACTCCCCACGCCCGAGCAGGCGGCCAAAAGCAAGGAGTTGCGCGCGGAAGTCTCCAGCCTTCAGACTGTGTTGGACACTCCGACGCCTGAATTGGCCACGGCGCAGGCGCAATGGGAAAAGGACATCAAAGCTGCGGAGTCGAAATGGATAATCCTCCAACCCGATCATTATGAATCTCAGGGTGGGGCCACCCTCAAGCTACTCCCAGACGGCTCGATTTTAGCGGGCGGGAAGAATCCTGATGCTGACTCCTATCAGGTTTCAGCTCGTACGAAGCTGACGGGAATAACCGGCGTGCGCCTGGAGGTCATTAGCGACCCAAGCCTGCCGGCGGGCGGGCCCGGCCGCGACCCCAACGGGAATTTCTTCTTGAGTGACTTCGAAGTCGAAGCTGCCCCCGCCGACGACGCAGGGAAGCCTCAGAAGATCGTGTTCAAAGATGCGGCGGCGGACGAATCGCAATCCGAATACAAGTTTGACAACCTCGTGAATGACGATCCGCCCCCGAAAGGCTGGGGCATTGAGACCGCCGGCGACAAATCGACGACGATCCGGCGTGGTGTCCTCATTCCAGACAAACCGTTTGGATTCCCTGGCGGCACTCTTTTGACCATTCGCTTGAAGCACGACATGGCTTTTACCAAGTGCGCCATCGGACGCTTTCGGATTGCCGTCACCAGCATGGCCGATCCAAAGGTAGTGGCAAGCGTCCCTGCGCGCCTTCGAGTCGTCCTGGATCTTCCGCCGGCGCAGCGCACGGAGAAGCAAGCTGCCGACCTCGCCGCAGCGTATCGGGCCATTGCCCCAATTCTCCAACCGACTCGCGACAAGATTAAGGAGATTCAGAAGGAAGACTCCAGCTTGGGAATCACCACGACCCTGGTCATGGGCGAAGAGAATTCCTTCGAGCGGCCTTGCACTCACATCAGGATTCGAGGTGGCTTCCAGAGCCTTGGCGACCAGGTGTGCGCGGGAGTCCCCTTCATCCTCAACCCCCTCCCTGATGACCAGATGCCCAACCGCCTGGGGTTGGCGAATTGGATGGTTTCCGATGACAACCCGCTGACCGCGCGCGTCACGGTGAATCGATATTGGGAGCAATTATTCGGGCGCGGAATCGTGGAAACGAGCGAGGATTTTGGCACGCAAGGCACACCGCCGTCTCATCCGCTGCTGCTCGATTGGCTGGCGACGGAGTTTATGCGCGACGGATGGAGCATGAAGAAAATCCTGCGGCTGATGGTGACCTCCGCAACCTACCGCCAGTCCTCGGACGCCACACCGCAGCTTGAGGAAAAGGACCCCTACAATATTCTCCTGGCCCGGGGTCCGCGCTTCCGCGTCCCGGCAGAGATGGTCCGGGATATCGCGCTGGAGGAAAGCGGCCTGCTGAGTCCCAAAATCGGTGGCCCCAGCGTTTTCCCCTATCAGCCTGCCGGCGTGTGGGACCGCCCGTACAATCGCGACACGTGGGACGAGAGTAAAGGCGAAGATCGTTACCGCCGCTCGCTTTACACCTTCATTCGGAGGACTTCACCTTACCCCAGTTGGACCACCTTTGACGCTCCCACGCGAGAGTTTTGCACGGTGCGGCGAGTACGAACCAACACGCCGCTCCAGGCGCTGACGACTCTCAACGACCCGGCGTTTTTTGAAGCTGCGCAGGCATTGAGTCGGGAGATTCTGCATGATGGCGGCCGTGATGCCGCCTCGCGCGCCACCTATGGATTCCGCCTCTGCCTGACTCGCCGTCCCTCAGCGCCGGAGTTGGACCGAATTCTTGCTTATTACCGCCTCGAGGTGGCTCATTTCCAGAATGATTCAAAGGACGCCGGCCTGGTCACCAAAGGTTATACCGGACCAACGGCAAACTTACCGGAAGCCGCCGCGTGGACAATGGTTTCGAACGTACTGCTCAATCTGGACGAGTCCATAACCAAGGAATAATTCATGAGCGACATACTCCCGCAAGACCGCGAAGAACTGGCAAAAGCACTTACCCGGAGATATTTTTTCAAACAAGCCGCCATCGGGGTCGGTTCCACGGCGTTGTCTCTCCTTTTGCATGGCGATCTGTTTGCTGCGGCGGGGATGCCGGCGCCGACACCCAATCCCCTCGCGCCGAAACCCACCATGTTCCCGGCCAAGGCGAAGAGCATCATTTATTTGTTCATGGCGGGTGCGCCTTCGCATTTGGACATGCTCGATTACAAACCCAAACTGCAACAATACAACGGCCAACTGATTCCGGAGGAATTTCTAAAAGGCCAGCGCTTCGCCTTCATCAAGGGCGTCCCCCGCCTTCTCGGGTCGCCCTACCATTTTCCCAAGAGCGGCAAGTGCGGCGCGGAAATCTCTGAAATCCTCCCTCACCTCCAGGAGATTGCGGACGATATTGCCATCGTGAAATCGCTCAGCACCACGCAATTCAACCATGCCCCTGCCCAAATCTATATGAACTGCGGATTCCAACTGATCGGCCGGCCCAGCATGGGCTCATGGCTGACTTACGGCCTGGGCAGTGAGTGCGCGGATTTACCGGGTTTCGTGGTTTTACTTTCGGGCGAAAATCAACCCGACGGAGGCAAGTCCTGCTGGGGAAGCGGATTTCTTCCCACGGTTTATCAGGGAGTCGAGTTCCGTTCGCAGGGTGATCCCGTCCTTTTCCTGACGAACCCTGAAGGCGTCTCTCCGGAACAGCGTCGTGATTCGCTGGATGCGCTGAAGGATCTCAA
>JASHTO010000537.1 GCA_030040515.1 Terriglobia bacterium | reverse complement strand
TTCGTTCACGGTGTCGGGTAATTCAATTCAGTGCGATTGATGAGTCGACGCTTTTGAAAACCCTGGCAGAGGAGGGCCGCATCCCCCGGGCCAAGCAAGCGTTGGTGGCTCGCCTTGCGGCAGGCAGCCTTGCCCGCGCCAAGGTATTCAACCTTGAGGAGTTCCAGCGCAAGCGGAATCCATGGCTGGAATACCTATCGAGTTTGCTCGACTGCGGAACAGGTATTGAAGTCGAGCCGGATTGGAGGATGCTCTTCGAATCAACACGAACTCTGAGCGAGCACCGCGGCGAGTTTGAAGATACCCTTCGAGTCGGTTATTCCCTCCTGAGCGACTTAATGCGAGTCCTCGAAAGACAGCCGGATTCTGAGGTGACGAATATCGACGTTGCGGGCCGATTGAAGAACTGGGCACCCAAGCTGCAATTCAAAGGCATTGAGGCTCTCAACGCGGGACTGGACGAGGCCTACCGGCTTTACACTCGCAATATCAACCTTCAGCTCTGCTTAGACGCGCTTGCAGTGGATGTGCACAATTTAAAGATTGAAAGTAGCTTAATTTGCAACTTCGGGTTAGATTGGAAATCCAGGAGGTGAATCGACATGACTGACCCGGGTTCGGCAAAAATGACTCGACGGCGTTTGCTGGGGAGCGCTGCCAAGCTGGCGGCAGCGGCACTGGGATCTTCCTTGCTGCCCCCGCATTTGCGCCGGGCGCTGGCCACGCCTGCGCCGGCGGGTTCATTAAAGGACATCAAGCATGTGGTGCTGTTGATGCAGGAGAATCGCTCATTTGACCATTACTTCGGCACCCTGGCGGGTGTGTGTGGGTTCGATGACGCCGCCGCTTTAAAATTGCCGAACGGCAAGTCCGTCTTCCACCAGCCGGATGCCGAAAATCCCGATGGCTACCTGCTGCCCTTCCATCTCGACACGCGAAAGACCAGCGCCCAGAAGATTCCCTCCACCAGCCACGCCTGGGCTGTGCAGCACGAATCGTGGAATGGTGGAACAATGAACGGGTGGCTGGCGGCGCATCGCAAGGCCGACGGCGTGAACGGCCCGTATGTGATGGGTTACTACACCCGCGCCGACATTCCGTTTCAATTCGCACTGGCAGAAGCCTTTACCCTGTGCGACGGCTATCACTGCTCGGTGCTGGGTCCGACTTGGCCCAACCGGATGTATTGGATGACCGGCACGATCGATCCCGACGGCGAGCACGGCGGACCCATCATTAAGAACGTGGAGATCGAGGGCGGATACCGATGGACGACCTACGCCGAACGGCTTGAGCAGGCGGGCGTCAGTTGGAAGGTCTATCAGCAACAGGATAACTACGGCTGCAACGTGCTGGAGTATTTCAAGAATTTCAAGGAAGCGGACACCGGATCTCAATTATTCAAGCGCGGCATGGTTCACGGGCAGGAAGGCGGGTTCGAGTACGACGCGATTAACGATCAATTGCCGGCGGTTTCGTGGATCATGCCTACGAGCTACCAATCCGAGCACCCCGATTACATGCCCGCCGATGGCGCAGCGTTCGTCGCAAGCAAAATCGACGCGATTGCCGCCAACCCCGAGGTGTGGGCTAAGACGGTCTTCATTCTGAACTATGACGAGAACGATGGAATCTTCGATCACGTGGCGCCGCCTTCGCCCGCGCCCGGGACGCCGCGCGAATTCGTGCAGGGCGAGCCGGTGGGAGCCGGATTCCGCGTTCCGTGCATCATCGTCTCGCCGTGGACGGCGGGAGGATGGGTTTGCAGCCAGCCGTTCGACCACACTTCGGTTCTGCAATTCCTCGAAAAGTTCACGGGAGTAACCGAGCCCAACATCAGCGACTGGCGCCGGAAAACCTTTGGAGACCTTACCGCTGCCTTCCGCTTTGACCAAGTGAACCTGCAACCACCCACGCTCCCGGACACGACCGGCCAACTGAGCCTGGCGAAAGACGAAGCATCCCAGTTGCCCAAGCCCGTATTGCCAAGTGCGGGGCAGCGCGCGCCGCGGCAAGAGAAAGGAACCCGCAAGAAAGTTAGTTGAGCGCATCTGCGCTATCAAAGTAAATCACAAGGCTTTTCTGTGTTGGTGTCAGGGTTGCAGCCGGGAGCGAGGTAAGAGGTGTTGGCTGAAAGGCAATTCAAGGCGCGGAGAGGCAATAATTTCCAGGAAGAACCCGCCGTTCCGCCGACGATTAACGAGGTGGTCGGCAAGTGGGTGGCCCACCGGAACACCACATAGCACGAATGGGTGCGCATGCTATTCAAGTTCTTCTATCTCCATCTCCCGTTGCTCGCGAATCGATTGGGTGGTGTCGAACTGCTTAAGGTGTCGCTCCGAGACTTCGACTGGTCCGAATGAGAGCCAGTGTATCCGACTGAAAAGTCGTGGTTCCGAACAGGGTGAACGGTGGTTCGAGGGTTCCCTAAACCGCGGGTCGGGAGTTCGAATCTCCCCAGACCTACCAGTTTCTTATCCGTTTTCTTCCCCTTATGCGACATCGTGTTTCGCCCTGACTAAGGTAGTTAATGAGGTTCAACTGAGTACGCCGCACTGGACACACGCGCAATAATTCCGCAGAATACAGAGGCTTGGAAGAATGCGATCGCATTCGGCCTATTATCGGACCATTGTGGATTACAGAATCGAGTGACCATCATTTCTGTAGCGGCGGTCTGAGACCGTTGTTTTCGGCGCTCATAGGGCGCCGCTACAAATCCTACCGTCGGTTCATTTCGCAATTCTTGGGAAGAGCCAGAGAGCACACCTTGGGACTTTCTTCACACCTTGCCTGAAGGAGAGTATCAATGCCCGTAACAATTACCTGCTTGTTCCCCGCCACCTTTTTCCGCTGAAGGAAATCCCGCACGAAGCGCGCCCGTTCGTTATCTCCCGGTTGCCGCGAGGCGAGCGTCAAGGCGTGGACACGTTCGAGAGCGGCGGAGGTCAGTTCGCCTTGGGTGTTCAGGCTCTGGGCTGCGCCCGGAATTGGGGGCAGACGGCAATATGAAGTGCCGAATAGAATCAGGTTGGCAATGGAGTCTTCCATTCCGCGGTCAATACGCCCTCGGATTTCGCGGTCGCGCGCCCGAATCCAGTTGTCCCACGAGGCGGCATCTTTGATTTCAACAGCCGGAATATCGGGAGCGCCGGCGCTGGACATCGTCTCCATCAGGTCACGGATTTGTTCGAAGGCTGTGAAACGAGTTTCGAAGGGACTAATCAATGATCGGGCCGGTAGCCCCAGCGCAAATACGATAACCACGCTCAGCGCAAGCTTCGCTTGCAAATGAGGTCCCTTAGAGTGTCTTGGCTCAGCGTGAAATGGAGAAGCGACGTTCTCCGTTAGGGTAGATTCCGCCCCTGCGGGACGGGGATTTTTCAAGGCATGGGGTCTATCGTCCGATGGCTTTTTCCACGCAATGCACAGCGCGAGAGGATTGGCTCCCGCGCTGCTGAACATCGGCTCGATGAGCCCGCCTGGTTATCCCTCGGCATGGTTGCCTCCCGGCAGAGCCCGCCTCCGTTTCACCTGGCAAGTTCATTGTAGCTCCGCCGCGCCATGCTGTTCTCAGATCCGGTTTGCCAGTCAACGTCAGCAGACGCGAGGTAGATTGCTAAACGCGTTAGTGAGGTCATTCGGGGGTAAGCGGCTTCAATGGCGCCATTCTCCAGTGGTTGGTTTGTAGCGCCCGCCGGAGAATGGCACGTTACTGCGAACGCTAAACTCAGGGAAGGGCGTCGGCGATCTTCATGCTTAGTTCCCGATTTCCACTGCTTACTGAGTACATTCGTTCGCTCGCGCTACGGACAACGGTCACCCGCTTAACTGCGCCTCTGTCGTCAAACTCCTCAATCAGCATCCCTGGACCCGCCTGTAGCGACACCTCCTGGATGTTCACGAGCGCATCAGGCGGAAGGTCGACCAGCCACGCTGGATTGGCTGCGAACCTTTGCGCCATGGCACGCGCTTCCCACGAAGAAACCCCGATGCTCTGGAATGCCACCTCTGCGAATTGTTCCAGAGGAAAACCGGAAGGAACCGAGAGTTCCATTGGCCGCGTTTGCACGATTTGAACCCCGTCAGCATAGTTCAGCTCCACCATGGGTCCGATCTGGGTCCGCAATTGAACTCCTTCCCATTCAGCCGGCACCTGCACGTCACTTGCTCCAACTTCGACGAGAGTGGATTCGATATCGCGGACGTGGATTGTTTGTTCAACCGAGATCGGCCCAGTGATCGTTATGCTAGGATTCGTGTCTAAGAGGCCGGGTAAAGGTAGGTACGGCCTAAAGCCTGCTTTGCGTTCCGCTTCCTCCATATCCTGGACGCTCTGCTCCAGACCGTTGGTGGTTACGTGCATCTGCAGCGGCAACTTCGATAGATCGAGGCGAACAACCTCGACGCGATTCAAAATAAACCTGTACCAGAGTTGTTGAGCAAGCGCCCTGGTTGTCGGAAGTGCAAATGCCGCGACGCACACCGTAGCTGTAGTGGTAGCAACTGCAATCCACGTCAACGAGTGATGTCGCTTCACCAACTTGGAGGCGAGCAGCGAGTGCCCACGTGCGAGATCCGGACTCCAGTTTGGATCGAGAGTTGCGAGGCGGTCGGCGATCCACTGAGCTTCATGATTTGTTTCCATATCGTTTCAAATACTCCTTCCGGAACGCGTCTTGAGCACGTTTGACAAGACTCCCAACATAGTCGGGACTCACGGGGAGAGAGACGGCCATCTCTCGGTAGCTGAATCCTTGGCTCCACAGGAGAAGTAGCTCGGCATGACGTCGACTCAAAGCTGCAAGAACAATTCGCACTCTGTGCTGCTCGGCGTTGACGGCGTACAAGTGCTCTGGGGTTTTCGGTGACTCGCGGACAAAACTGAAGAGGCGCTCGAATCGGCTCCTTCGCATCTGGCGTCTTAATTCGTCCAAAGCCTCACGTACTGCAGTCCGATAAAGCCATCCTTCCGCGTGCTCTCCATGCGCCTGAGGATTGCGCCACCACTTCAGAAAGACTTCCACCGCTAGTTCCTCCGCGCGGGCTTGGTCATGAATGACCCTGCCGATGACGCGGGCTATGCGCTCGTAATGAGCACGAAAGATTGCGTCCAGTCCTTCGGAGTTTGAGACTTCCATCTCTCTCGGCTCAGCTATGCTTCTTGCGTTCACATATCAAGAACGTATACGGGCCGACTTTTGTGGCAGCGATTCCGCCAAACTACTTGACGGCTATCCGACATCGCGGTGGCAGGCCACTTCGCTCTTCATGCAGCTTGCTGGCGGCGACTCTGACGTCGCTGTCTGGCGGCTTCCAGCTTGCGGTCGCGCTCAGTGTGAATCTCAACCTGTCGGCCTGCAAGCATGTCCTTCGGTGTCACGTAGCCGATCGCACTGTGCAACCGCACGCTGTTATAGCGATCCACATACTGTTGAATCAGGCGTTTTGCATCTTCCAGTGACAGCGGCGTCCCCGGTCGAATGCATTCGTTTTTCAGCGACTTGTGCCAGCGTTCCAGCTTCCCATTCGACTGCGGGTAGTTAGGCGAGGTTCGGACGTGCGTCATGCTCGAGATGCGAATGAACTCCTTGAAATCGCGGGCAATGAACTGCGGACCATTGTCCGAGATGATGCGTGGCTTCGCTTCCGGGTACTTCTCCTTGGCGCGTTCGAGTATCACCTCGACATCCGCTTCCCGCATCGACTCGCGCAAATCCCAATGCACGAGGAAGCGGCTGAACCCGTCCAGAACGCTGCACAAGTAATAGAACGTGCCGCACAGGTTGATGTAGGAAACATCGATATGCCAGTGCTGGTGCGGTTGCAGCGGCTGCTCGAAACCGGTCCCCTTGCGCGACGGTCGCCTCTTCCAACGCGATAACAATCCAGCCTGCTTCAACACCCGCCAAACGCTCGCTGGACTGACGGCCACAACGTCAGCGTCAAGCATCATGAACGTCAGCCGCCGATAACCCTCCAGCGGGTTCTTCAAATGGAACTCGATGATCGCTTCCTTCTCCCACGGCTCCAGCCAGAAATCACGGGGAACCCAACCGTTGTGCTCGTTGACACACCCGTACCGCTGCCGCCAGTCATAGAACTTGCTGGCGGTTACGCCCAGCCGAGGGATGAACCGTCGGACGCCGATCTCAGCCCTTTCCGACCAGCGCCGGACGAAATCGACTACTGGGCCCCGCACATCGTGCGGCACCCAGATACCGGTTAGAGTTCCCCAAGACTTTTTTTTAACGCGATATGCTCAGCCATCAACTCCGCCAAAACCTCGTCCTTGGTCTGCACCTTTTTCTCCAAGAACTCGATCCGTTTCTGCTTCTCCTCCACTTGGCGCTGGGGACGGCCTTGAGACTGAAAAGCGGCGGCTCCGTTCTCGAACAGTTCTTTCTGCCAGCGGTAGAACACTGTTGGCCGCAGGCTCAGTTCTTCACACAGCTCCGAGACGGGTACTTTGTCCACAAGATGCCGCCTCTAGATGGCTACTTTTTCTTCTGAAGTGGAATGCTTCCGTTCCTTCCTCATACGTTCGCTCCGATATCTTAACGGACGAATGCTTCTCCATTTCCAACTGAGGCGGAACAAGAGGAGTTTCATCGCATTCTTATTCGCCAGGGATTATACATGGGGACATGCTTGAACATGGACAGTTCGGTCAGGAGGGAAAAGGTCAGAAGAGGAAATGCCCCCCTTTCTGCAAAGAATCTGATCGAATCCCGCTGCTCAAGGTTATTCTTTGCCGCCTCGGTCAAGTTGAATCAACCTGCGT
>JASHTO010000047.1 GCA_030040515.1 Terriglobia bacterium | reverse complement strand
CCCCAGCTTCGCTCGTTAAATGCGCAATGACACACCGAGCCGCGCCGCCATCTCGCGGAGAGCAGCAAAGCGTTCGGCATCGGTTTGGAAATGGCGCAGGTGGGCCGGCGCTGGTTCTGAGAGACGTTCAAGTAGCATAGCCGTCTCAAGCAGCTTTTCAAAATTTCCCCAGTCATCATCCGAGATGTGCGCCGACGAAGCGAGATCATGCGCCTCTTGGCGAAACCATGCAGCGCGATGCTTGATTTCTAGAGTGTCCATGTGAGCCAGGATAAAAAGCTGGCGCGGCGGCTGTGTAGTGGACCGCCGCGCCAGTGGAAACCCACGCGTATCACTTTCAACGCAGTTGAAAGCCGCGCGGCCAAAATCATAGCCTCGTGCTGTCTTTGGCCAAGGCCGAAGGAACTACGCGGCCATCTGCAAATACTTGACTGGGGAGTTGGACACTGCCGGCGAGCCGTCATCGAAAACGTCCATCAGCGCGCCCTGAGCGCGCATGAAGCACTTAAACCCTACCACAAGGTTTTCGACAAACCCCGGAGTTTCCCAGAGCCTCACCAATTGGCCGCTCTTGGTATCGCCACTGCCTTTTTCGATACCGTTCACGGTCCTGAAAATAAACCGCGAAAAATCTCCGAAGTAAGCCGCTTTGGCGTTCGCGGCAATCGAAGGGAGGCTAGGGCTGAAGGCCACTGGATAGCCAAGGATGATCCTCCGCCCATTCTGAAAGACTGGCTTAATGATGGGCTGCCCAACGGAATCGACAAGGGCATCGATATTGGCCAACGTCGCATCACTCATCAACCAAAAGCACTTTGCGGAACGGCGGTATGCTTCATCAACCGAACTGCGAAGGTTCAAGAGATCGTCATAGGCGATTTGGCTCGTGGATGTGGACGTGGCGCCCTCGATGGCGGAAGATTCAAGTGTTGACACAAGCGACTGCCCGATCCCGCGAGCCAGGCGAATACCGAGCGCCTTCGCGAGCCATACAGAAATGTCAACGGCGCTATCCTGCAAGAATTGCAAGGAGCAGGCGACAACGCCGGAATCCCAGGTCGGAACAGTGGGCAATAGAGTCTGTTGGAGGGCTGTGGGATCAACTTCGCTACTAGTGTTACCCTCGCCCACAATCGTCGCAACGTTCTCCACGTCGTCGCCGCCAAACAACAGGAGCGGCGCGCCGTTATCCGTGCGCAGGTGTGTGACAACCTCCGGGTTGGTCAGTTCATCAACCTGCTTCATCGTATCGTAAACTTCATCCTGAAATCCCTCTGGCACAAAAGCGCCGCCAGTGGAAGTAGTTAGATCACGGACCGCCGCATGGCCGCCAAACGCAAAGCGCTGGATGGCGCTGCGAGTTTTCTCAGTTGTTCGCATAAAAAACCTTTTCTCCTTTAAATTAAATCCGAGCCTGGACGCCAGACGATCAACGATGGCCAGTTGCTCTTGTCTGCTTTCAAAGTGTTGTATTGGGGGTTCGGGCTTCGGGACCGTAATCGCAGGTATGGCCGGAACCGAAATCCGGCTGCGCGAAGTCGAAGTGCGCGAGCGGACTTCAGGCGGCACACCGTCAGGCCAGTGGGCAGCCTGCCGCGCCGAAACTGAGGTTTGAGGGTAGGCTGGGAAGGTCACTGGCGACACATCCAGCATATCAACATCAGTAAGCTCGCGGGTCGTGTCATTCGGCCATCTCTGGCCTTGGACAATAAACCCGAAGCTGCACTGGCTAATGTCGCCGCGCTTCACCATCTCCTGAACGTCGCGGCCAAGCTGCGTGTCGGGAAGGTCGCAATCAAAGAAAAGGCCAAGGTCATCCTCTCGCAGCCGCAGCGTACCGGAAGCTGTGCGCCCGAGGAGCTGCGATGCATTGTGATTGAAAAGGCACCGGACATCCGGGCTACTACGCAGGCATCGCGTAAAAGCGCCGGGCATGACTCTTTCAGAAAATCCCCCCAGGTCATCGCTGGGATGATTGAACACGGCGGCATAGCCTCGAATGCCTCGTCCGTCCTGACTGGCGCGGAATTGCGCCGCACTACAAATACCACGTTCCATGAATTATGCTTCTCCTTTCACCGGGTGAATGACACCGCGAACGTCCGAAGCGCAGAGGCAATCTTCGCCCAAAGACCAGCGCGGGCTAGGCTCGACCCCTATCAACGATTCGGGGTAAAATATCCAAAGGCAAAAATGATCTGCGCGCGGTTTGAGGCGTTTGCGAAGCACCTTCAACATAAATTCGCACGCGAGTAGGTACACCTCCCTCTCGTGATCGTGAAGCACCTGGTTGAGCAGTTTGGTTGGAAGTGGGAAAACGTCGATATTCGGACTCACCCAACGCGAAACGATCCGCAAGAACTTTGGCGGAAGCGAATCGAACCTCGCATCACCGAAAAGGCTTGAGCCGGTGAGCACGCGCGGGGAATCCAAGCGTGCGGTCTCTGGCGTGGCGGCCGCCATAGCCTTCTCGCGCATCGCTTCGCGCGGAATAACTACCGCCTTGAAGAGCCACTCGCGGTCAAATTGCAGTGCCTCAGCTATCCGACTGCGCTCGCGATCTTGAAAAGCGGCCCGGCCTGACAGCTTTCGGCTGATTGCCCCCTCCGAGCACCGGAGAACCTCTGTAAGGTCCCCCTGCCGCAACCGGCGATATTTCAGCGCCGCATTTAAATTTGGGAAACGAGTCACCAGGTATCACCTCCACAAAAAATTGTTGCCTTTCGACTCCAAATAAAAAAGCCCCGATTTCTCGGAGCCATGGTGTTCTCTTGTAACTGACTGTCTTATTCTACTGTTTTCAGTTTTTCCATTTCCCTGGAATCGTCTGTTTTGGCCGCTGCGCGCGCCTTGGGAAGATTTGCGCTGAACGCTTTTCGCGTCGAGACATGTCAGCACCCCAAAGGTTCACCTGTAAGGTAAAGAGTACCCCGCCGAACGGCGGAAAGTTTTTAGACTACATCATTTACATAACGCGGCCCATTCTTCTTGAGTCATTTTACGCAGCAATTGGTTGCGGTACAAGCGTGGATTGAAAAGGTTAATCCGCTTACGTACTTCCGCGCTCGCCCTAGAAGAACACATATGACCTCTCCGCTTGCTGCTCTGTAAATAGCCTAAAAAGATGTCTTGATCGCTAATGCTCATATGAACCTTGGAGGCATTATATCGGCCATCCTCCTTAGCACACTCCTCATCATAATAGCGATTGCGAAACGGGTTGTGGCCGGTCTTTTCGATATATTTCGCAAGGCGAGCGGAACGCTTTTCGCGCCGAGACACATGCACCTCCAGAATCAACTCTTGATAGGTGAGCGACGATTGCCGACCCCGCACAGCGCAAAGTTTTCATGTTAACCGCTTCCTTCGCTCGACGTGCGGAGCGTTTGGAAACGGAACATTATGGCTAAATTATATCGGCGCTCGGCCAATGTCAAGCTAGAACTTTAATATTTTGGTGTATTTGGTATAATTCATAGCGATGAAAAAGGCAATGTTCCGTTTCCCTGGTGGCAAGCTCACGGCAGCAAGAGACCACGGAGAGTGGGCAGACCCCTCTGAGGCGCGGTACTTCCTGCTGACCGGCAGCGATCACAGGAGAATCGCAGAGCAGACCAAAGCGGTCGCGGATTGGATCAATTCCTCCGATGGAAGCATTGTTTACTACCCAGAGGTTCAGGTCACCCTGATAGGAAAGCGGGGCGTTGCCGTATGGCGGAAGCCGATCAATCTGACGCCAGATAACGTTACGGACTACTTCCCACACGAACTGGACCAGGAGGCGCTAAGGCCAATCCGCGTGGAAAATGGCGCGCTACAGGACCCGGTTTTTCAGGCTCAAGACCTTGCCCTGTATTTCCCAGAGAAATTAGTGAGGTGCCAACAGTGCGGCAACTTTTTCTATGCGCCCACACCTAGAAGGAAGTTCTGCGGAGAGGCGTGTCGAATCGCCTTTTTCAAGTCAGACCCGGCGTGGAAGGCTAAGCGACGCGAGAACGCCAAAAGATACCGCAATACTCCAGAAAGACTCAAGCTGGTGCGGGCGCGGAAACCAAAGCCGAGGTAGCCCGCGTCTTTTTTCGCTCGGCATATCTCTTTCTCCTTGCCTCACAGACGCGCTCCCGATTTTCCGCGTACCAATCACGCATGTAGAAACGAAAATAGTCGGCATGATCGGCATATCTGGCACGGCCATACGTCCTCAGCCACTCAGCGTTTCGGTGCTTCCATTCCATTTGCACAAGGTGCACCCGATCCCGATGCGCGGCCTTGTAGTCCTGCGCACGCTGGCGGTCCCGCTGAGTGTTGTCGATGTGGAAGCCATTCCCAGCACGGAGTAATTGCCGCTCGGACGGGGACAGGCTGATGCCTGCGCCGAAGTTTCCACGAGATCGGTAGATATCAAAGCATAATCCATCGTCGTGAGGAGCCTGGGTGCACTCGCGACACGTCCATGTGAACTCGGGGACAGCCAATTCTGGAATGGGGATGGGATTCCTTCCACAGACACGGCACGGCATCAACCCAGATGAGGACATGGACGCTCCGGTGTGCGCGGCGCATTGCTATAGGGAAACCGCGCAACGGGTACAAGTTAGGTACAAGTTAAAAAATTGAATTAAGCTAACCTCAGTAAATTCAAGTATCGTTCAGTTGCCAACCGTGCCGCTAAGTGCTATAGTTTTAATCTTGGGTCGGTCTTACAAGCAGAAGGTCATCCGTTCGAGCCGGATACCGCCCACCATACATTTCAACAGTTTGCCGGATTTACTGCCTTCGCCGCGAGTAGAGGATCGTACAAAAGTTTAACTACCCTATCTGTTTTTCAGCAGAAAGGGCGAATCCTCGAAGCGCTCCTCGTTGCTTACGAACTCCGAAAAGAAGGTTCGCATAGAGACTCGTACTATGTGGGCAACTTCGGTACAACTATTGCTGCCCGATGGTGAGATCAGGTGCTGCGGGATCGGTTCCCGTCGATATGAATATAATATATGAGCTGGAAACTACAAATCCGAGCCCTCCGCTGAAATTCGGATTGGTAGTAGTTAGCATTAACTGTCCAGTTGTGGACGAGGTGACGGAGTAGGAGTAACTGAAAGATGTAGAACCCAGTCCGAGAGGCGTCTGCACGTCAAGATCACCGGCGAGCGCGCCAGCGCCATTGGCTGTGGCAGTTCCGCTGAAAAAGGATGCCCCGATTGTAGGCGCGCCGCCCCCGAAGAAATACTGGCCTGAGAGGGAGGCAGCCGTGAAGGGACCGCCCGTCTGCTGCTGGCCGTATCCCAACGCCGCGACATTCGTCGCCAGGATAAATCCCGAGTTGGTTCCGGCAAAGTAGAACACCAAGCTCCCATCCGAGTTTGTCGCCCGCCCATTTGCTGCGATCGTAAGCATGTCGGAGATGGGCTCAGCAGAACTTAGTGTTCCGTTGTCGTTCACGTACTGCACTCCCGTATCAGCTCCGCCTGTGCTGAATTGGATTTGACCGACCAGGGTAGCGTTTCCACCATTGGAAGGATCGACGGCGGTCGCAGAGAAGACGTATGCGTTGCCATTCAATGAATTCTGAGTGAAGCCGCCGCTCGGCACGCTCTGCTGACGATTGTCACCACTCAAAATCGGCGTATTCGGGCCGAGCGCATCCGTGGACATCGACAGAAATTCTGATGAACTTACCATGTAGATGACGGAGTTGTTGGTCACAGAACCGTCTACGAACGTTGCCGTTCCCCGCCCGGTGGTGTCAATGCTGTATGTGCCCGAGCCGCTGGCATCATTCTGGTCCAGCTCGCCGTTGTCGTTCACGTCGCGATCAAAGTTGCTGAGGCTTCCGGAGCCGTTCGCTGTTGCAACGCCGGAAGTGACAATGCGTCCTCCCGTCGCGTCAATCCCCTGCTGCCCGAACACGTATTGGCCATTCAGGGCACTATTCACAAATGAGGTGGGGTCCTGTTTGATGAGAATACCCTGCATGCGCTGGCCAGTGCCGGTAAAGTCGTCGAACCGGATCATTTGCCCTTTCGTCGCAACACCACTGGAGAGTGTTCCTACAGCGATTCGGAACGTGGCGCCCGCACCATTGGAACTCGCCAACACCAGGCAGCCGCGGCCGTCGGATCCAACAGAATACGAACTTCCGGTGGAAAGAACGGACAAGCCGGTCATTGAACCGGTGGTGCGATTGATGTCCCAGGACCCGCCAGTGATGTTCCCGTTTCCATCCGCCGAGAAACTCCCGATGTATGCCTCATAGCCCAGCCCCACGGCTCCTCCCTGTAGCAGAAAGGCATATTGCCCGTTCAGAACGCCGTTGTTGCCGCTGCCGCAGGTTCCGTCGGCGATTTGAAATGTGAAGCTGTCCGTCTGCTGGGCGCCATTGATGACATCCACCGAGGTTGCGGTAATGGTCGGCGAACTGGCTGCACCGCTTGGAACCGCCTCTGGCGGCGTATAGGGGATGCTGGCCGAGACGTTCGCGCCGTTCCAGGTGTATGCGGCGGTCCCCAGCGAGCCGCACTCCGGTTGGCAATCCGCGCCCCCCGCCGTTAGTGTCCAATTGACGGTCTTATTGACCCCACTATCGGAGCCCAGGCTCGCCCCAATGGTAATTGGCGCGGCGCCCGTCAGTGCCGTATTCAAGCGAGAGTTCTCGCCGATAACCAGGTTCGTTGTCCCCATCGTGGTAATCTGGAAGTTGGATTGTGCAAGCGCCGAGTTGTCCGCATTTGAGACGGCGAGAATCATGGGCCGATCGTAAGGCGGATTCGGGATAGATGCCGGGGGTGTATACGTGAAACCGGTGGCAGTGAACGGAATGCCGGTCGTTCCAGTCGTTGTGGTTCCAGAGGTGGTCGAGCCGACGCTCAATGTCCCACAGATCGTGCCGCTGCCGGCCGCAGGGCAGGCATAACCGGCAGCCAGCAATTCAATCGCTGCGCCTGGCCCTGGGCTCCCTGGGTCGTTATAAACAGTCACCGTCATACCTTGCCTTGTTTGTGAGCCTGGCAAAACCCTTGGGCCAATCGCGCCGGTGCCGGAAATGCCGACAATGCGCGTGCCCGCGGGATTGACAGCGAACGGGCTTGTGCAGGGGAAGGAGTTGGCCAAGCTGGAACTTATGGTGAGCGTGATGCTGGTCGGCGCGGTGACGCTTGCGGGAGGGGTATACGAAATTGTGTAACTGCCTGAGCCGGGTGTTCCAGTTACGCTCCCAAGAGTCCCGCACGTTGCCGCCGTGCAGGCGCCACCACCACTGAGCGTCAGCACGGGAGTCAGCGTATCGCTGGCCTGGTCGTTTGAGACTGTAACAGAAACCGTTTCAGAGTTTCCACTTGCATAGATCACCGGCCCCGGAACATCTCCTAAGACTGTAGCCGCAGACGCAATTACATCCACCGTATCGGTGGAGGACTTATCCGCAGTATCCGTATCGCCGGAGTCTGCTACGGTCGCCGTGTCACTGATGCTGCCCGGTGCGGAAGTGCTCACATTCACCACCAACGGAATAGTGGCGGCGGATGTTCCGGGAGCAACCGGCCCGGGGTTCGTGCAGGTCACTGATTGGCCCGAGGAATTGCAAGTCCATCCCGTCGCCGTCGCGGATACAAACGTGAGTTGTGAGGGCAGCGTATCGGCTACAGTAATGGTGCCGGTTGTGGAAGCGCTGCCAACATTGCTGACAGCCAGCATGAATACGCCCTGCAGGCCGGCGCCGAAATTGCCGAGGTCCGCCTGCGTCGCTCCATGCGTTGTGACGATAGCGAGATCCGCTCCGGCCGCGGGCGGGACAACCGTTGTCTGGTCGGTGGTGGAAGCCGAACCCGTCATGCCTCCCCCGGACACGCTGACCTGATTGGTCTGGGGCGAGGCCGCGTTTGTCGCGACGTTCACGATGACCGCAATGGCGGGATAGGATGCGCCACTCAAGAGTGGGTCGCTACGGTCGCAAGTATTTGCGCCCCCTGCGCCGGGACAGGTCCAGCCTGCCCCTGACATGGCGACCAGCGTTTCTCCGGAGGGCAGTGTCTCCATTACTTCCGCTTTGCCGCTTGTGGCTCCTGCAGTCGAGCTATCTTTAACTGTCACTGTATAGACCGCGTCTTGCTGACCTTGGATGAAATTGCCGGAATGAGATTTGGTGATTGTCATCACCGGGGCGGCTACATTGATCGTCGCCGACGAGCTCGCGGTCGATGTTAGACCGCCACCCGACAGACTTACCGGAATCGTCAGGGTGGTGCCGTTCCCGACGCTCGTGCCAACGTTTCCCGTAACGATTATGGGAGGAAAGGCTTCTCCGGGTGCAATGGCAAGGGTGGAGGTGCAGGTAGCCGTCGATGCGGAGCACTGCCAGTTGGTTCCGCTCATGGAGGTAATGGTGAATCCAGTCGGCGAGCCGGTTAGGGTCACCGTTCCACTCGTGGCGGCAGTACCGGTATTCGAAACGGTGATGGTGTAGGTGGCATTCTGCTCGCCGCTGCTGAAATTCCCTTGCGCCGCCACAGCAGCCGTCAAGATCGGATTGCTGGACGAACTGCCACCGCTATTGCCGCTGCTTCCGCTGCTGGAACCGCCACCGCCCAAGCTACAACCTGAAAGTGTCACAACCCAGCAAAGGGTAAATAAGATTGCAAAACGCTCCAAGGCAAAAGGATACCGAAACTTCGTGGCGGGCCCGGCTTCAAGCATGGTCGTCTCCTCGATTCGAACTGGCTGCTAAATAAGAAGCAATATTCACATTCCGATTACGAACAGCGGTCCTCGGTCACGTGCCCCACCTTCGTCAGATGTCCTGTCCCGGGGCACGTGTGAAACTCTCACTTAGGCTCCGACTGGAGCGTCTCAACAGGGTTGGCGGACTCGGGTTCGGCCCCTTGGGAATGCGCAGACGTGGTGATCGAGGCTTGTGAAGCCGCGTGGTTCGCGCCGTCGCAATGACTCTTGGCCTAGGCGATGCCGCGCTCGGCTGGCTGCCCGAAGACTTCCGGATGGAGGTAGTAGCCCTGCTCGGACGCAGGCTTCACCTCTTCTTGGGAAATACGGTGGGCGTTAGCGTAGGCATCCTGGCGAATACCCGTGACCTGCCAGGAAACTTTGCCGCCCGGCTTACCACCTGCGATCTTGAAGCGGTTGTGCGAAACCTCCTCGGTAATGTAAGGGTCGGGTCCAGGCGCGCCAACCGACGTCAATTGATAACGGAAGTCGCGGTTCAACGCTTCGGAATATTCCGGCAGAGTCACCCAGGCTTCTCCCTTGTCATCCAGCCGGATGACGCCGTTATCGACGTTCATCATTTCGGGGCTTTCAACGAAGGAGTGGGAGAGATATTTGTTGGCGGGGTCGAGCGGATCGTCAATCTTGAACGAACCGCTGCCCTTCGTCAGCTGGCCGCTAACGTTGAGATTCCCTGAAAAATACCCATTGCCACTAGCATCCACCCAAAACACGGCGGCATAGTTACTGCCAGAGGCACCTAGCAGGACGTAACCGGAGTCATTGGGGGTCCAAAACCAGCCCGCCACCCCCTGCGGACTCGCGGTCCATCCCTGGACGCCAACAGCGAAACCGGACGTTGCGGTGGCATCCCCGAAGACGCCGGTTACCTGGGATGAACCGAAAACTCCCACCCCTCCGGGGCTGTTCGTGGTGCCATAAACCCCATAGACGAAGCCGTCCCCTCCGCTGGCGTTGCCGAATACGCCCGCTGCGGGACCAGTGGTGCTCATGGTCTGTCCCAGCACACCATAGGTAGTACCGCTTGTCGCGCTGGCACTGCCGATGACCCCGGCGCTGTTTGTCGCAGAACTAGATGTGGTACCCTCCACACCGTAGACTGCATTGCCGCTGGTGGTGGCGGTCTCATTTCCATAGACGGCGGCGGCACCAGGCTGGTCGTTTCCGGCGGTTCCCGTAACGCCGTATTGGGTTCCGGTACCCACAACGCCCGCACCATTCGGGCTTGAGGTGATTCCCCAAACGCCAATCGTCTGGCCGGAAGATGCCAGAGCGGAACCCTGGACTCCGGAAGCATTCGTGGTGCTGCTGTTTGTCGACCCGATCACACCGGCCACAAGTCCGGTGCCGCTGGTGGCGTTGCCGAACACCCCTGCACCGGAGTTGCTGGCGTTCTGCCCCTCCACGCCATAGATGGTTCCTGTGGAACTGGTGGCGATTCCATTCACGCCGGCGGCGCCATTCGTGGAACTGTTGATAAATCCGCTTACGCCGCTGGTGACGCCCGAGGTTCCATTCGCTTCACCGAGCACGCCGGCCGCGCCGTCGCTGGTGCTGGCGTTTCCTCCGCTCACTCCGAACGTTGCTCCCGAAGCGCCGATTGCAGTGTTGCTGAGGCCCGTGGTGTTTCTCTCGAGAGCGGCATTGCCATCGGCCGTGTTGTTAATCCCAGCGGTGTTGGAAGAAAGCGCATCGACGCCGCTGGCGGTGTTGAGGCTGCCTGTGGCGTTGGAAACAAACGCACCGGCGCCGGTCGCAGTGTTGTCGCCCCTCGTCATGGTGAAATTACCCGCGTTCGGTCCCACGAACGTGTTGGCCGGACCGAAAGCATGGGCAAACGGATTACCGCCCAGGGTGATGACTCCGCCGCTTGCTCCCGTGGTTGCCGACAGGTTGAGGTTTCCATTGCTGATCGAGACGTCGCCCGTGCTGATGGTCTGTTGCGCGTTGAAGGTGTTGGCGCCGAGGGTGGCATAAGAGCCAGCGGGCTGGAAGGCTGAAGCCGCAAGGCCATTCAGCAATAAAGCATTCGATGCCGACCCGCCCTGCGAGGCGCTTCCCGCGAAGTTCACGCCCAACTGCGCGTTGCCCACGCACCCCGCGCAGATCAAACCGCTGGCGGTCGCGGCCGAGGCAGCATTGCCAGAGATGTTGATGCCAGCCGTGCCGGTGCTGATGTTCGCCGCCGTCAGGTCAGTCAAGCCCGCGCCGACACCGGTGAAAGTCTGCCCGGCAGCGAAATTGATTTGGCCGTTTGAGGCAATTGAGAGGCCGGTTTCCGCCGGTGTGCCCGTCCCCGCAAGGTACTGAAGGTTGAGGGTTGCAGAGGGGTTTGCCGTATCGTTGCCCTGCGGTTCCGCCCTCCAGCGGAAGAGTTGCGGAGTTGCCACCGTCGTCGCGCTGTTGAATGACGAGGCAATCAGGTCGAAGGGATTGGAGGTGAAACCTTGCGAGGCCGTAGCTGCGCCCGCCGCCGGCAACTCGATGCTCTGCGCGCTAAGCGTTCCGGCAAAGAGCGCGGAGCCGTTTACGTCGAGCGGTGCCGTCGGGTTGGTGATGCCGATCCAGCCGGTCGAACTGTTGTAGATCGAGGAGCTGCCGATCGTCGAGCGGCCCGTAAACATGGCGACATAGTTGGTGGTCCCTGCGCCTGTAATGCCGCTGCCCGCAGCGCCGGTGGTCGAGCCCGGGGGCGGAGTCGGGCCTGGGGTTGGGAGCGTCACCGGTAGATTCGGCACCACAACGCTTCCCGTCGCATTCGCGCTGGGCGCCAGCATAAACGCCGAGGCGGGTAGTCCGCCCAGCGTGTCGGCATCGGAAGACTTCAGCGCATACGGCACGGCCACCAGCAGCACGCGCGGCTGCTCGGCTGCTCCGGGCAACTGCGGCTGTACTCCCAGCCAGAGGGCTTTGCTGCTGGTGAACAAATCGAGCGGCAAACCGCCTGGAGATTCTGCGCCCAACAGCGCTGCGTAGTGGCCCTGCGCATCAAGTGAGAGATTCTGGTTCTCCGTCCATAGTGGAGAGCCGCCCTCTGGTAATTCGTAGAGCGAAAACGTCAGCCCCACCGTGCCCGTGGCGGGATTCCCCGCAACATCCTTCACCAACCCGGAAAACTTGACCAGCCGGGGAATGCTTCCTGCGGCCGGCTGCGCGGAACCGGACGGGCTGGTGCTGCCGGGAGTACTTGCGCTGCCCGCTCCGCCAGAATCGACCTGTTGTGCTTGCAAACTCAGGCTGTCGAGCATGAAAAACGCGACGAACCAGCCCAGGATGTAATTCCGGCGCATGAAGTAGCCTCCGTCCGAGATTTGCCGCTACCTTGCCTCCCCGTAGAGCGCATTTCAACTCAAAGGTTGTCGTCCCATTTTCAATTTTCAGGCTTTGGGACACCCCCCCTGGCACAGCCCTAACGGGGGGCAGATCTGAATCTTTGTACACGTCAACCTCAAAGTCTCAACAAACCGGCACATTTGAGGGGGAGAGTCACCCCACCTGCCTCTACTATTGTAATGCGCGAAAAGCGGACAAAAAGGGACACACGAATTGATGAGGTTTTTCAGCCTGGCACAGGAATTCCGGCCATGAGCGTTGCCCAAGGGGCGGTGCCTTTAAATGCTTTTTTTGGGGACTCAGGCGAAATGGACGTGCTACAATGGACGCACTACAGGATACAAGCGAATAACGGTACAGGCTAAAAATTCCACGGGGCAGTTGTAGATGTCGCACCAGCCGGGCAAAATTACCCAACTTTTGGGCCGATTTCGGCAGGGAGATCACGAAGCCGAAGGCGAATTAATGGCCGCCGTCTATGGGGAACTTCGGCGGCTGGCTCAGAACAACCTCAAGCGCGAGCGCCGCAACCATACACTTTCTCCCACTGCTTTGGTTCACGAAGCCTTCCTACGCCTGGCGGGCTCTAACCAGCCGGACTGGCAGGATCGAGCGCACTTCTTTGCCGTGGCCGCTCGCGTCATGCGCCAGGTTCTGGTGGATCATGCCCGTCGGCATCAGGCTCACAAACGTGGAGCGTCATTCGAAAAAATCGACGTCGATAAGGGCCTGGTCTACGCGGAGGGCAAATCCGCGGAGATGCTGGCGCTTGACGAGGTTCTGAATCGCCTTGAGCAACAGGACGAGCGCCAGAGCAGGATTGTGGAAATGAAGTTCTTCGCCGGGCTGAACTTTGAAGAGATCGCGGAGATTCTGAGTGTTTCATCCCGAACGGTGAAACGCGAGTGGACGATGGCGCGCGCCTGGCTGCACCAGGAAATCAACCGTTAGCCGAGACACGACAACACCGCCGCAAACCAATATGGACCGGGAACGCTGGGAAAAAATCAAGGAGCTCTTTGAGCACGCGTTGGATCTCGCGCCGGAAAGCCGCGCTGCGTACCTTGAGGACGCCTGCGGGGGAGACACCTCCCTACGCTCGGACGTGGAGGCGCTGCTTGACCACGACCGCCGCGCGGGCACTTTCCTGGAATCGGGTCCAGCCCAGTTCCTGGAGACCAATGGGACGGACGGCAGCAGTTTGCTTACCTTCTCACCCGGGGAAATCCTCTCCGGGCGCTTTCAAATCACCCGATTCATTGGCCACGGCGGGATGGGAGA
>JASHTO010000536.1 GCA_030040515.1 Terriglobia bacterium | reverse complement strand
TTTCGGACCCGTCCTAGACACCCGTAACGGTCTTGCGATCCCTTTCACCTCAACTGGATCCAGCGCCCTCTGCCTTCACACCCACAGTGCGAATCCAGGGAGAAGTCGGTGTATCATCAAATTCAGCCGCTGCGGGCACCGATCCTGAGGAGTGCCTTGAAATCAGCGGAAGAACGGACAGGAGAATCATGACCGCGTGCATCCTGGCGATTGACTTCGGCACACGACGCATGGGGCTGGCCGTGTCTGACGCGTTGGGAATGACAGCGCAGGGTCTGCCCACTCTTGAACGGACTCGCATGGCTGATGATTTGGAGCACTTGCGTTCCCTCGTCGAGGAGCATTCCGTGGAGCGAGTGCTGGTGGGAAATCCCATCGGTCACAGCGGCGCGGAGACGAGCATGTCGCAACGCGTCGCGGAGTTTGCGGAAAAGCTGCGCCGGCGGCTGCCTTGTCCGGTGGAATTGCGCGACGAGCGACTGACGAGCGTCGAGGCAAATCGCACCTTGCGCGAAGCGGGCCTGAGCATCCGCAAACGTCAGCGCGCCGCGGACCGTGTGGCGGCGGTTTTGTTGCTGCAGAGCTACCTTGACCAGCTTGAAAATGAGCGAAGCCGCGGGGGGCAGCAGGGATGAAGTTCAAGCTTGCAACCGCCGTGGTCGCGATATGCCTGGCAGTCGTGGGTTGGGGACTCTGGGATCTGTACCATCCCTTCGTGGGTTTCACGGGACGCGAGATCGTGGAGATTTCACCCGGCACGGGCGCGCCGGCAATTGCCGACCTTCTGATCGCCAAAGGTGTGCTCGCTCACAAGTGGCCTTTTCTCGCCTGCTATGAGTACGGCCGCTCGCGCCACCGCCTCAAGGCCGGGGAATATCTTTTCGACCGCGCCGCGCGCCCCATCGACGTTTACCGCCGGCTGATCCGCGGGGACGTGTTTCTCCATCCGGTGGTCATTCCCGAGGGCTCCGACCGATTCGATATCGCGCGTATTCTTGCTGCGCGGATGGGAATCAACCCTGAGGATTTCTTGAGCCGCACGGAGCAGACCTCGCTGATTCACAACCTGGACCCCCTCGATCCAACCCTGGAGGGTTACCTTTTCCCGGACACATATCGATTTCCCCGCGGCGTCACGGCGGACAAGGTGATTACCACCATGGTTGCCCGCTTCCGGCACGTGCTGCAAACCAGGTTTCATGACGAGATGTTGGCTGACGCCGGAAACCTGCACAATGTGGTTACATTGGCATCGCTCGTGCAGCGAGAGACGCCCGATCCTGCCGAACTTCCGGTGGTGGCGGGAGTCTTTACGCGCCGTCTCGAAAAAGGCATGTTGCTGGAATGCGATCCCACGGTGCTCTATGCGGCGCGGCTGGATCATCGCGACATCCCGGTGATTCACGCAAGCGATCTGAAATTCGATTCGCCTTTCAACACCTATCGCCGTGCTGGTTTGCCGCCCGGACCGATTGCCAATCCGGGGGAAAGCGCCCTGCGCGCCGCTTTTCACCCGGCGAGCGGCGACGAGCTCTACTTTGTGAGCAACAACCACGGTGGACACTACTTCGCGAAGACGCTCGCTGAACACCAGCGCAATGTGGCGCGCTACAGGCAGGAGATGGCAGCCAGAAGTCAGCAGTCCGCGGCAACGCCGCCTTGAGCGACACAAGATCACTTCTGTTCCCTGAATCGATTGTGTCATCCAGAATCAGCAAGAAGCAAATACTCCTGGATTTCATCCAAGCGCGTGCGAAACACTCCCTTGACTTTAAGGACCTCCGCGATGCGCGAAATGAACTGCGCCGCCGCTTGGGCACGGCAGACCGAACGACGTTCGGATACATCGCCTCCGTCCTGCGCCAGGCCGGTTATGAGGTTCAATACGAAGACCGATTCTCTGACCCCATTATGCCCGAGCCCTATGCGAGCCGCCTGAAGAGCGTTCTGGCATTTAACGATCTGGCCGGCGCGGAAGCATCCCTGCGAAAGCTGGGCGAAGTTCTTCAGGAATACCGCGGCTCTGACGACCGGGTTGGCGAACAGTTCGCGCGCGCCCTTGTGAAGAAAGGAAGGCTTCGCGCGACAAGCCTTGCCGGCAATCCGCGCGTCAATGCGGCGAAGCGGATCGAGAAGCAGGAGATCGCGAGGTGGTTTCAGGTTTGGCTCGAGACCCCTCACCTCTTTTCCGATTGGCTTGAGCTGCGAAAGGCCTCGGATGAATTCCAAAACCTCTTCCGCGAGATGAGTGGCTCCAGGGAATAGCCGTGCTTTCCCCGAGGCTGCAAGTTTCCAGTTCAAATCCACAACTTGTTCCCTTACAATGACGAACATGCAGGCAAAGGACAAGATCATCGTGGCGTTGGACGTTCCCAGCGCCGATGCGGCTTTGCGCGTTGCGCAGCAGCTCCACGGTCACGTGGGCATGTTCAAGGTGGGCTCGGAAGTCTTCACAGCCTCGGGTCCGTCAGTGACTCACAGCCTCGTCACTAACGGTGAACAGGTCTTTCTGGATCTCAAGTTCCACGACATCCCCAATACCGTGCGGGCCGCTGCATACCAAGCGGGAATGCTCGGTGCGAGCCTGTTGACTATCCACGCCTCCGGAGGCAGCAAGATGATTGCGGCTGCCGTGGATGGTGTTCACGCCGCAGCGAAGGCGAGAGGTGCCGCGAATCCAACGCACGTTCTAGCGGTTACTGCCCTGACCAGCCTGGGCCCGGATGACCTGGCAGAAGTGGGACTGAAAGGTTCGCCGGAGGAAACGGTTCTCCGGCTTGCGCGACTGGCTGAATCCGCGGGAGCGGACGGCGTGGTGGCCTCGCCGCGCGAGATTGCCGTCATCCGTCGCGCCTGTGGCCCGGAGTTTTTAATCGTCACTCCGGGCATTCGGCCTGCGGCGGGCGCAAGTGACGACCAGGCGCGCACTGCCACTCCGGAGAGCGCTGTCCGCGCGGGCGCGGATTACCTCGTGATCGGCCGGCCCATCACCGCAGCAGCTGACCCTGTCGCCGCAGCGCGCGCCATCGCGGCAGAGATGGAGACTGCGCTCGCGCCGCTCTTGTCCCGCGCCGGATGACCATGACGGAAAACGAACTCCTCGCCGTCTTTCGCAAGCACGCGGCACTTCTGGAAGGCCATTTCATCCTCTCCTCGGGGCTGCACAGCGATCGATATGTGCAATGCGCTCAGGTGCTCCAACATCCCAAAGTGGCGGAGCAGTTGTGCTCGCTCCTGGCCGAGAAGCTGCGGCATCTGGGAGCAGCCGTTGTCGCCGCGCCCGCGCTGGGCGGAGTTCTGGTCGCGCACGAAGTGGCCCGCGCGCTCGGAACGCGCTCCATCTTTACGGAGCGCCAGGAAGGCACCATGACGCTGCGCCGTGGTTTCGGCCTTGAGCCCGGCGAACCCACGCTGGTGGTGGAAGACGTCATTACCACGGGCCTTTCCACCCGCGAGACGATTCGATGTGTTGAGGAAGCAGGCGGCAAGGTGGTGGGCGCAGGTGCGCTGATTGACCGCAGCGGCGGCAATGCCGACCTGGGCCTGCCCAAAGCCGCGCTCGTTACCCTGAAAATCCAGAATTACAATCCCGCCGACTGCCCGCTTTGCAAGTCGGGAGTTCCCGCCGTGAAACCCGGAAGCCGGACGAAGAAGTGATGGAGAAGTGACGGAGTTGGCACCGCGCTGGCTCAAGGCGCCTGGGGCTCGTCCGGAGGAGGAAAGAGCTCGATTTGCTGGAGGCGCGGAGAGCCGGCCACGCGGTGTCGATCCAGAAAGTACGCCCAGAACACGAAGACCCACAAGCCGAGTGCCTCGAAGGCGACGGCGCGTTCGCTCGGAGGCGGTGGGCCGAAAATGTTGATGAGATAGATCAGAATCAACAACGCGACAAAGGACCGGAAGGCGAGCGAGCCGAAGGGGTTGCGTGGCCGCGTGGCGCGGGCGTAGATCCTTGCGCCCACCAGGAAGATTGCGCCCTCGATAAGGATTGTCCACCCTCGTGAATTCCACAGCCCGAAGCCGATGTACGTTGAGCTGCCGGGGTAGAGGGGCAGATCGGGCCGATGGCAGATCGCGTCAAGCAGCCAATGGCTCATCACGACGAACCACACGCAGGCAGCTCCGCCCGAACCTTTGTTCATTACTTTATAAACACCTGCGAACAGGCATGCCCACCCGAGGTCGGCAATCAGACTGTGGGAAAAAGGGTAGGAAATGAAATCCAGCGGGGTCACCGCGGTTGCGCCCGGCGAGATCATCACTCGTTCGACGCCCAGGAGCAGAAACATCGGCCAGAGCAGGTCTACAAACTGCGCTGCCATCACCAGAGTTCCCAGGGAGGTGCGCGGCGCAACTCTTTTCGCGGCGAAGGCGACGCCGAAGTGGCCGATGAACAAAAAATCTCCTTTTAGCTTTGAATCGCAGTCAGGAGCAAGAGGCAGATTGACCCATCGAACAGGATTCCGCGAGTGAATGAGGCGAAACCGCAGGGCGGTTGCCCTACGGCCACGAACGGCTCGCATCTAGATTTTGAATTCCCGCTTCAATTTCTCCGATTTCTCCGCCACGGAGCGGACGAGTTGCTCCTTGTGCTCAAAGAGCCTCTTGGCGGTTTCGGGGTCCGAGGTGGCGATGATCTGCGCGGCGAAAATCGCTGCGTTGACGGCGCCGGGTTTGCCGATTGCCGTACACGCCACGGGGACGCCGCCCGGCATCTGCACCGTGGAGAGCAGGGAGTCGAGTCCGGCCAGTGTAGTCGTGGCCATGGGAACGCCGATGACGGGCAGAATGGTCTCCGCCGCGATCACGCCGGCCAAGTGCGCTGCGCCACCCGCTCCCACAATGATGGCCTTCAGCCCCCGCTCCATCGCAGTACGCGCGTATTCGGACGTGCGCGCGGGTGAGCGATGCGCGGAAGTGATTTCGATCTCAAAAGGTATATGGAATTTCTTGAGCGTCGCGGCAGCATCCGTCATAATGGGAAGGTCCGTATCGCTGCCCATCACGATACCCACCAGTGGCTTCTCCGGCATTTCGACGATCCTCCCTAAGATTGAGTCTTCAATTGTCCCGGCTTCATTTTCCCGACACAGGGCGCTCACCCCGCGGCGAACGCGCCCGCCGGGTTGGCGTGACGGTTGGGGCCTTCTGAAGCGCCTTGGCCCCAATGTCCTTGCGATAGTGCATTCCTTCAAACTGTAGCTTGCTTACTCCCGCATAAGCGCGTTGAATGGCTGCGGGCAGGTCCTCGGCGGTGGCCGTGATGCCCATGACACGCCCGCCGGAGGTCAGCAGGTGGTGATCCTGCACGCGCGTTCCGGCATGAAAAATCTTGACGCCTCCCAGGGCTTCCACGGCTTCATAACCCGTGATGGGCTTGCCGATTTCCGAAGTTCCCGGATAACCCTTGGAAGCGAGCACGACGCATACGGCGGGATTCGGGCTCCAATGCGCATCCACGGAGGCGAGCTGGCCGTCGCGCATGGTCACCAACAGGTCCGCAAGGTCGGAGCGCAGCCGCATCAGGATAGGCTGGGCTTCGGGATCGCCCAGTCGGACGTTGTACTCGAGCAGCATGGGGCCGGAGGGAGTCATCATCAGCCCGAAATACAAAAACCCGCGGTAACGTGTCCCCTCCATTTCCATGCCGGCGAGCGTCGGGGCGACGATGGAGCGAATAATATCGTCGTATTGCGATTCGCTGAGCAATGAGTCGTCACTATACGCGCCCATACCGCCCGTGTTGGGGCCCTGGTCGCCGTCCAGCAGCGCCTTGTGATCCTGCGTGGGCACAAGGGGAAGAATGCCGCGGCCATCGGTGAGGACAATGAAGGAGGTTTCCTCGCCCCTCAGGCATTCCTCAATCACCACGCGCTCGCCCGCGCTGCCCAGGGTTCTGTGGAGCATAAGGTCTTCCAGGGCTTGCGCCGCCTCCATGGGGTCACGCGCGATTCGGACTCCCTTCCCGGCTGCCAGCCCGTCGGCCTTGAGGACAACAGGAAGCGAAAACCGCGCCAGGGCTTTGACGGCATCCTCGTACTTTTCCGCCACCTCAAAACGCGCGGTTGGAATGGTGTGCCGCCGCATGAATTCCTTGGCGAAGATCTTGCTACCCTCCAGGCGCGCCGCCGATTTGCTCGGTCCGATGATGCCCAGACCTTCTCTTTCGAAATCGTCTACGATCCCGGCCACCAGCGGCGCTTCCGGACCGACAATGGTAAGGTCCGCGTGCAGGGCCTTCGCCAACTCCACAAGGGCTTTTGAGTTCGAGAGGTCTACCGGGCAGCACTCGGCTTCCTGTGCAATGCCCGCGTTCCCCGGGGCACAATACAGCTCGTCCATTTTCTGGCTTTCGTGCAGCTTCCACGCCAGAGCGTGCTCGCGACCACCGGAACCGAGAACCAAGAGCTTCATAAGAAGGCGTACACTATTCGTATTTGCCCGAGTTTGTCAATCCCGTTAGATGTGAATTCTTGGTTAACGGCTGCTGCGAGGTTTTTAAATTCCCGTAAAATAATTATTGAAGATGACAGAATATTGTGACAGATACCCCCCTGTAGCGGCGCTCTATGAGCGCCGAAAACGGCGGTCGCAGACCGCCGCTACAATCGGACGCCGTCACTATATTCTCTCCGCCTCAGTAGGTGAGTTTACCGCCGCGGACCCGTATCCGCAAACGGCGCTAGTCGCCGGACCAGCCAGTTGGTAAAATAAGTCAGTTGGTAATATGAAAATAGCCCTTGGGGGGAGTTAAAGTACGAGTGAAAATGAGTTTTTCTGAAAAGTACGATGTCGTGGTGGTGGGCGCGGGACACGCTGGGTGCGAGGCGGCGATGGCGGCAGCGCGCATGGGGTTGAAGACTGCACTCTACACCATTAACCTGGACCTGATCGCTCAGATGAGCTGCAATCCCGCCGTGGGAGGTATTGCCAAGGGCCACTTGGTGCGCGAAATTGACGCGCTGGGCGGCATAATGGGTGAGGTGATTGACGCGGTGGGAATCCAATTCCGCCTGCTCAACACTAGCCGCGGGCCGGCGGTGTGGTCGCCGCGCGCGCAAGCCGACAAAAAGATGTATCGCGTGAAGATGCGGCAGGTGCTGGAATCGGAGCCCAACCTGCGCATCAAGCAGGCGGAAGTGGTGGACCTGGTTCTGGAATTGCAGTCGCTTTCGGAGCCGCAGGATCATGAGGGATCAAACGCCAAGGTACGCGGAGTTCGCCTGCTCGACGGGCGCACCGTGGAAGCCGGTGCGGTGATCGTGACCACCGGAACTTTTCTCAACGGCTTGATCCATTGCGGTGAGAACCAGTATCCCGCTGGACGCAGTGGCGAGCCCCCTTCCGTGCTGCTCGGGGAAGCGCTGCGCCGCATGGGATTTGAAGTGGGCAGGCTTAAGACCGGCACGCCACCCCGGCTGGATGCCCGCACCATCGACTTCTCAAAGTTCCAGGTGCAGGCGGGTGACCCGGTTCCCACTCCCTTCAGTTTTCGCACGCGCGCCATTAATCAACCGCAGACCGTCTGCTGGATCACTTACACAAACGCGCAGACACACGGCTTAATCCGCGAGAATGTGCACCGCGCCCCGCTCTATTCCGGGCAGATCAAGGGAATCGGGCCGCGCTATTGCCCCTCCATTGAAGACAAAATCGTAAAATTTCCCGACAAGCCGCAGCACCAGATTTTCCTTGAGCCTGAGGGCCTGGACACCAACGAGATTTATGTCAATGGAATGTCCACTTCCATGCCGATTGACGTGCAGATGGCCATGGTGAAGTCAATCCCCGGCCTCGAAAATGCGGACATGATTCGTCCCGGTTACGCCATCGAATACGACATGGTGCAACCCACGGAGCTCCGTCCGTGGCTCGAGACCAAGAAGATTCAAGGGTTGTATCTCGCCGGGCAGATTAACGGCACGACAGGCTATGAAGAAGCAGGCTGCCAGGGAATCATGGCCGGAATCAACGCCGGTCGGTTTGTGCAAGGCAAGCCGCCCCTCACCATCGACCGCACGCGAGGGTACGCCGGCATTCTGATTGACGACCTGGTGAGCAAGGGAGTGGACGAGCCCTACCGCATGTTCACGTCGCGCGCCGAATTCCGCCTGCACCTGCGCATCGACAACGCCGATGAGCGCCTGACGCCGCTGGGATACCAAGTGGGCACCATCAAGCAGAAAGACTACGAGGCGTTTGTGGAAAAGAAGCTGCGCATCAGCGCGGCCACGAAATTCCTGCTGGAAACCCGGCTCGACCCGCGCACGCCGGCGGGGCGGGAGATTTATTCCAAGCTCGGGCTCATGGAGAACGGTCACCTGACTGCGCCCTCACCCCTGACCGGCGCCCAGTTGCTCAAGCGGCCGGAATTGAACATTGATGACCTGATGGAATGGATTCGCGAAGGATTAAATGGCTCCGCCACACAAAGCGTTGAGTCATCCTTACTCACTCGCGAAGAGGCTCGCCGCGTGGAAACCGACTTCAAGTACGAAGGCTACTTGGTGCAGCAGGAGCGCCAAATGGAGCGCATGAAGCGCGCCGAAGCGCGCCACATCCCGGAATGGTTCGAGTACGGCAAGGTCTCCGGCCTGTCGCGGGAAGTGGTTGAGAAGCTCACGCGCGTGCGCCCGCTCACCCTGGGGCAGGCCTCGCGCATTCCCGGCATCACCCCTGCGGCCGTCTCGCTGGTCAATTGCTACATCGAGATTTTCCAGCGCCGGGCAGAGGAGCGTGCGTCGGCGTGAGCATTCACCTTGCATCCATCTTGTATCGAGTTGACTTCCTGAATGATTAGACTGCAAGCGAGACAGTTTCTGAATAGACGGTTCGAGGGCGCGGGACGGGGCGATGCTTGGCGTGGCACTCTTCGATGTAAATCCTCATCGCCTCCAGGATGCTGGTTTTCGCCGCTTCGATGGTTTTCCCCAGCCCGTAGACCCCCGGGAAGTCCTCGCTGTAGGCGTAATACTTTCGCCCCTCGCGTTCAACTTTAATGGGGTAAGTATAAAGTTTCATGAAATATATTTTAGCACAGTGCTATCCTCAAATCCGCCGGCCCGCGGCTCGGAGTTTCGAAGAGCCTGAACTTGAATTCTTACCGTGGAGGACATCATGACTTATCCGATATCTCGCCGTGAGTTTCTTGGAAAATCCGGGACGATTGCGGCGCTGGCTGTGGCAAATCAGTCCGCCTCCCAAAGTGCCGTGCCCTCGAACGCTCGCCCCCTGCGCCTGGGCGGGCCGATTTTTCTGAAATCGGATGATCCGGCCGAGCTTGCCGAGGAGCATCGCCGCCTGGGATATCGCGCCGCATATGCTCCTCCGGTGAAGATCAACGAGACAGACAGAATGAAGGCTATTATCAAGGAATACGCCGCGCGCGACGTGGTCCTGGCGGAAGTGGGCGGATGGCGCAACATGCTCGACCCGGACCCGGACAAGCGCCGCGCGAACCTTGCCTACGTGCAGGAGCGGTTGGCCGTCGCGGATGCGCTCGGAGCGCGCTGCTGCGTGGACATCGCGGGATCCTACAATCCCACTTATTGGTGCGGGGCCGACCCCAGGAACTTTTCCGAGGAGTTTATCGATGCCACCGTGGAAAACTGCCGTCACATGATCGATGCGGTCAAGCCCACGCGCACCAAATTCACCATTGAGATGATGCCCTTCAATTTTCCCAGCGGGCCGGACGACTACCTGAAGCTGATCAAGAAAGTCGACCGCCCGGCCTTCGCAGTTCATCTGGACGCGTGCAATGTGATGAATTCCCCGGAGCGCATGTACAACAACAGCGCGATGATCGACGAATGCTTCCGCAAGCTGGGGCGGTGGATTGTCTCCTGCCACGCGAAAGACCTGACCTGGGAGGACTACGTTCAGGTATGCTTGCGCGAGGTGATCCCCGGCCGCGGCCACATCGATTATCGCGCCTATCTGCGCGGGATCGCGGGCCTCACCACGGATGCTCCGCTGATGCTCGAACACTTGAAGTCGGCGGAGGAATACGACGAGGGAAGGCACCACATTCAGAGCGTGGCGCGCGAGATGGGGCTTTCGTTCGGCGCGGAAGGGGCGTAAAGCTGCAATCCGCTTCGGAAAAAACCTAAAGCTCGCTTAAGTCCATTACCGCCGGCTGAGCGCGGAATCCGCGCGTTTTCATGCCCAGGTAGATTCCTCCCAGCATAAACCAGACGACCCCCACAACCGTGGCGATGAAATTCAGATTGATGCAGAGCCAGGCGCAAAATGCAAAACCCAGCAGGGGAAGAATGATATCGGCGAGGAGGTTCGTTTGCCCGCCGTTCACGCGCTTGATTCCAAACTGCCAGAAGGTCGCAAAATTGACTCCCATGAAGCACATGAAGGCGCCGAAATTCAGTACTTCCGCGCCGTTCTCAAAGCCGTGGCCGTTCAGCGAAAGCAGCCAGCCTCCGCCGAAGGCAAGAACCGCAATAATCCAGATGTTGTAATTCGGCGCGTTGTGCTTCGAGTCCAGATGAGCAAAAACGCGCCGCGGCAGAATATCATCGCGGCCCATGCCGAAGAGCAGGCGCGCCGCTCCTAATCCTCCCGTAAGTCCGCAGCCTACCGTCGAAAGCACGGTTACCACCGTCATGCCAAGAAACAGCGGGCGCCCGCCCGCGCGCAGGCAGGCGTCCATGAAGGCGCCATCGACATTTTCGAAGTGAATGGCGGGCCAGACACGCTGCCCCAGGTAGACCTCCAGGCTGCAAAACACTCCCGTAAACAGGCACACCAGCACCGTGGCCAGCAGCACGTTGCGCTTGGGATTTTGCGCGTCTTCGGAAAGCGTCGTCACCCCGTCGAACCCCACGTAAGTTAGCGCCGCCAGCGGCACGGCGCCCCCGACCACGCGGAAATTAAAAGTTTTGGGATCATAGAGGGGCAGCGAAGAAAAAATGCCGCCCCAGCCGTCCAAATGAAAAAGGTAACGCACGGCAAGGACCATGAAGGCCGCGATCACCAACGACATTGACCCAAGCAGCAGTCTGTTCGCAAGCACGCTGGCGCGAATGCCCCGCAGGTTCAGCAGGGTTACGATGCCCACAAAGGCTGCCATCAGCACGGGGGAGGGAATCCAATGGACCCAGCCGTGAATGGTGTCCGCCACCCACACGGCGTTGATGAGCGGTTGCAGCAGGTACTCGAGAAACATCGCCCAGCCCACCAAAAATCCCAGGTGGAGATTCAGGCCGCGCCCCACGTAGGTGTAAGCCGACCCGGCGGAGGGATACAACGCCGACATTCGCCCGTAACTGAAGGCCGTCACCATCATCGCAAACATACCGAGCAGCAGCGTATCGACGATGTACCCGTGCGATTGTTCTTGAACGACTCCAAAAAGGGGAATGGGAGCGATCGGCGAAATCAGCACGATGCCGTAAAAGATGAGATCCCACAGGGTAAGCACCCGGCGCAAGTGGGGCGGTACCTGGGAATGGTTTGCCGGAACCGCAGTTTTCGCGTCGTCCATCTGGAATCGATTGACCTGATCCTTCGCCGCGCATGTGCCCCGAATTGTCTTGGGGAGGACGACAGTATCTCACGAGCGTCGGCGGCACGTAAATATCGGCTTCGACTGGCTGCGGCATATTGCGGGATTTCACGCACCCGGTGGGTGATTTCACGGCCGGTTGTAGCGGCGCTCTGCGAGCGTCGCATTGTACGGGCTTGTCCGTCATCTGACGGAGCAAGCCCCTGCGACGGTCAATAGACCGCCGCTACAGAATTTCAAACTGAGACACTACCTTCAGCCTTGATAGCTTCACGATTCGCCGCCGCCTATGTTACGATTCCAGACCAGCGGGAATTCCGCGCTCGGCGACTGGCGGCGGTCTTTCAAGGCATGACGGGACCAGGCGGCATTTACAAAGGCAAAGAGTGGATTCTAAAACCCCTAAACGCCCACGCATTCTGAGCGGCATGCGCCCCACCGGCAAACTCCATCTCGGCAATTTGGTGGGTGCTCTCCAGAATTGGATAAATTTGCAGGATCAGTATGAAAGTTTCCATTTCGTTGCGGACTGGCACATGCTGACGACCGGTTATGACAATACCGTAGACCTCCACCAGGACACGTGGGAGATGGTCGCGGACTGGCTGGCGTGCGGGCTCGACCCGAAGAAAGCCACTTTCTTTGTGCAGTCGCGCCTGCCCGAGCACGCGGAATTACACCTGCTCTTTTCCATGATTACGCCGCTCGGATGGCTGGAACGCGTGCCGACGTATAAAGAGCAACTTGCCAACATCAAGGATCACGACATCAACACCTACGGATTTCTCGGCTATCCGCTGCTGCAAGCTGCGGACATTCTGATGTACAAAGCCAACGCGGTTCCAGTGGGCGAGGATCAGGTGCCGCACGTGGAATTGACGCGCGAAGTGGCGCGGAGATTCAATCTGCTATTTGGCAAGGTCCACGGCGCAGGAATGGCGAAACTCGAAGGAAAAACCTTTCAGCAACAATCGGCGGAAGGCAAAGCGGAAATGATTAATCGTGGACTCGTGAGCATTGATGGGGTCTTCCCGGAGCCCGAAGTCATGTTGACCTCTGCTCCTCGCCTGCCCGGAACCGACGGCCGCAAAATGTCGAAGAGCTACGGCAACGCGATTTTCCTGACCGATCCGCCGGATGTAGTTTCGAAAAAACTCGCCACGATGGTGACGGACCCGGCGCGCAAGCGGCGAACCGACCCGGGCAATCCCGACGTCTGCCCGGTATTCGACCTGCACAAGATTTTTTCCGCGCCGGAGACAATCGATCGTGTGAATCGCGAGTGCCGCACGGCGGAAATCGGCTGCCTGGAGTGCAAGAAGCTCGCCGCCGGGCACTTGAACGCGTTTCTCGTTCCCATCCAGGAGCGGCGAAAACCTTACGAGCAAAATCCCCAGAAGGTGTGGGACGTGCTCGAGGAAGGAACGGCAAAGGCTCGTGCCGTCGTGCAGACCACCATGGCGGAAGTCCGCGCGGCAGTCAGGCTGACTTGAATGGAAGACAACGATTCCAATCCGCAGGCGCCCGCGCCGCCCGATCCGGTGGAAATTGCCGCCCCCGCCGAGGCAATTGGTCCGGTGGAAATTGCTGCACCGCTGCCGAAAAGGGTCTCGCACCTTCCCGTGCCGCCGCCCTCCGTCAGCGTCGGAATCTACGAGGGCCCGCTCGACCTGTTGCTCGATTTGATTCGCAAGCAGCAGATTAACATTTATGACATCCCCATCGCCAAAATCA
>JASHTO010000535.1 GCA_030040515.1 Terriglobia bacterium | reverse complement strand
CAAGCTGGTCGTTCAAGTTGAGGCAACGGATCGGTGAGGTTACGGGTAGTCCCATTTCGGCGAGACCGCGGATGGCTGGATCAACAAAGTCGATGGAGCCTGCTCCTGCTGGACCGAGATCGACGTCGATCGTTTGCCAAGCGCGAGTGCGATAGTGAACGGCAACGTGGACGCGCACGGTGTCCGCCAGGTTCATGGTCCGGGTTTGAGCCTTCATGCGAAAAGTGAACTCGTCAAAGGCCAAAGCGAGTGCCTGTCGAAAGGCTTCCAACCTGTCCGCTCGAGAGCCGTCCAGGCCAAGGTCCATGTCCTTGGTTGCACGTGCGGCTGCGGCAAAGCGAAGCTCCAAGGCTACGCCGCCTTTCACGTAATAGGCGCTGAGGATCTCTTCACTGACGGCCCTTTCGAGGAGCCCACATATCGCTAAAAACGATACCCACCGTCGCAGGCGCTCCTGATCGAGCCCTTGTTCGCGGGCAACACGCGCTAAAGTTTTCTCGAGCCGTTCAACTTTCTTGTTGTTCACGATTGGTCGCCTAATGCTTGGCACTATCGCTTGTCAGATTGCGGGAGTATTGGGCCAGCGCCCTTCGCAACCGCGCTTCTTGTTGCTTGTCTAAGTAGCCCTCACGGCGGGCGTCCGCAATGGCTTGCCGGGCGAAGTCGGTACGATGGGTATCAGTAAGGACATCGTTGATCGTACGCTCCACAGAGGTCACGGGGATACCCTCGTGTTCGGTCACGTCATGTGGAGTGAGGTCCGCACGGTGAATTACAATCCAACTCGGTTTTTCCCGGCGAAGTCGAGCGTCTTTGGGAACTGTAAGATGAACTTTTGCCGGGTTAACGTCCGAGAGTCCGAAAACCAGGAGGGCCGCCTCGTGTGAGAGCGCAGCGCACTCTGGGCCATTACTGGCTTGCGCCCACAGGACAGCCTCGCGGTATTGAGCGAATCTGTCCGGTGGGTAGTGCGCGATGCGATAAACGCCCCGTGCCGCCCTTACCAGACGACCGCGTTGGGCCAATCGGACCAGAACCGAATCCTGGATACCATTGTCCCTGGCCTGCTTCGAAGTGAAGAGGCCGTCGTTGGCTTCCGCCAACTGGAACAATTCCTCCATGCGCGAGTGTGGCATGGGTTCAGTATATGGCATCCGACCGGGGCTCTGTCAATATAGTTCCATAATGGAATGATTTTGACGTAATTGACACGGTAGAGGTCAACGGTTCGAGTCCGTTCGGGCCTACCAAATCAATGGCTTACAGACGGCTGAAATCTTCCCTGCCGGAATAATCATCCTCCGGCAAAGCCGGAGGCTCGAAACGATCAAAGCCCACGACTTGCTGATTCCCGGACCTGTCAAACCCAGACTGCCACCCCCGCAAAGCCGCGGGATCTCCCAACCGATTAGCACATAGAACCTTACCAATTCGATGGTCTTGATCATGGAATCGTGTTCTGCCACGGGGTCTGGGCCGACGGTTCGTGCTTCAACAAGGTGCTACCAACGCTTCGGGCGGATGGGCATCAAGTGATCGCCGCCCAACGATTTGCTCTGAGATCGTTCCGGCGGCCTCGCAAGCCCTTAGTGGACTGTTGTTCGACGGCATTTTAGAATTCGGTATGAGACGCAGGCAAGGAATCTTGAAAAGGCGGAAACATCAATGGTGACTCCTGAAAACCGTGACGAGCACGCTGGCTGGAAGCTTCACGCCGCTGAACGCGCATTGCAGCTTGTCGAATCCGGGATGGCAGTCGGCTTAGGTTCCGGTTCGACGGCGACCCTCTGGATCAAACTGCTTGGGGAACGGGTGCGCGAAGGACGCCTGAAAATCCGCGCTATCGCAAGTTCAGCGGATAGTGAGCGCCTGGGACGCACTTACGGAATACCTTTCGTCAGTTTTGAAGAGTGCCGCACTCTCGATCTCACCGTCGATGGGGCAGACGAAATCGCACCCGACCTGGCACTTATCAAAGGAGGGGGCGGCAAACTCTTACGCGAGAAGATTGTCGCCAGCGCCTCGAAGCGGTTCGTTATAGTCGCCGACGCATCAAAGCAAGTCGAAAAGCTTGGGCGCTTTCCCCTGCCCGTGGAAGTGATTCCTATGGCGGTCCCGCTGGTGATGGATCCCCTCCGCGAGCTTGGTTTCACACCAACGCTTCGAGTGAACCGGGATGGAAGTCGTTATGTCACAGATGAAGGCAATTTGATTCTCGACTGTTCCGGCCTTTTTCTCGAAAACCCGGACGCAATCGCGGCCAAGCTGGATTCGATGGTTGGGGTAGTGGAACACGGCCTGTTCCTAGGTATGGCTGATCTTGCTCTCATTGCCGGTGAGGAGCAGGTCATTGAGCGCACGATCTAAAGTAAAACCCCTCCCAACGAAGTTTGATCATCAAAGGTGGATTTGGTAATGTGAAAAGTCACGCATAAATTCAACGCGCATTGCGGGCGCGCGTATTTCCCACTCGCTCGCCCAGGCTTCAAACTCTCTCACTTCGAGATTTGAACACTTGGTCCTCGATAACGCCCGCGAGCGGCGCATCGAAATGCATCTTCGCTCCCTTCGGCCGCAGACGGTCAAGATTGACGGCGCCACTTTTATCCTTCAACGTGACGAAACGATCCGCACGGAGTTTTGCCGCAAGTATGCTCCCCAGGAAGTTCCGGAAATGGCCGAACGCACCGGCTTCGAGTGCGTTGGACAACGGAAGGAATGGGGCTTTGCGGAAAGCTTGTTGAACGCTGTGCCCTCCATGCCCTAACACCCGAGCCGCCACCGGTTCGGCGGCCAATGATCGCGGGGATGGGAAGTCAGGTATAATGCCGTTCCGGTGCCTTCGCGCCGCGTACTTTTTCGCCCCTTGCGCGTTGAGGCGCATAACGCATGGGTTGCGGATTCTCCCATGACACTTGGAGCGAATCCTTCTGCGTGACCTCCCAAACGTTTGTCAGGGGCAGCACTCGGAGTTTTCGCTTGCTTTCCGGGGAATTCATTCCTGCACAACCGTTCGGGGTAAGAGACATCATGCCCAACCACGCTTCCACGATCATGAAACAAGCATTCCTCTCCCGATGGATCTGCGTGCTCATCCTGGCGCTCTCCGCGGGGTTGGGAACGCTCAACGCCGGAGGGGAGATCTACGTCGAGACGGTCATCGATCCGAGCGGCCAGCTCCACATTACGACCAAGCACAAGCACGAAATCCTGCCCCAGAAGGAGCCGCAGCAAGTCAGCTTTGCCGATGCCCAAATCGCGCCGGACGGCCGGGCGGTGGGCTGGTTGGCCATGTATCCGAATTGTTGCGCCAACTATCCTGTGGCGCTGAAGCTGGTGGTGCTTCTGAACGGCGAGCAGCGCACCTACAAGGGCACGGGACTGCCGATCTCGGAGTGGCGCTTTTGGGCACAGGGGAAACAGGTGGCGTTCAAACAGGAAACCGAGCATGGGGGCAATGCCGTTCATTACGAATTGCGCGACGTGGATACGGGAGCCTTGGCCGACAAGTACGACCCCGACGCGAATCCCACCGTCACCAAACCGCCGCGCTGGGTGGTGACGTTGGACTCCGCGGGCTAGAGGCGATTCCGCCCGTCAGTGCTGAGAGCGGAAGAGGTAACCATAGGGCCGGTGAACCATCATGATTGCCACCGTCACATTGAACCCCTCGATCGATAAGAGCATCCTCGTGCGGGGTTTTGAAATCGGCAAAACCAATCGCGGCGAGGTAGTCCGCGTGGAGGCGGGTGGCAAGGGGATCAACGTCGCGAAAGCGCTCAAGCTTTGGGGCTCGACCGTCTTCGCGCTGGGCATGGTGGCGCGGCACGACGGGCAATTCGTTCTTGACGCCATCAGCGCTCAAGGGATTCCCGCTGATTTCGTTCGCGTCCCCGGTGAGACGCGCATCTGCCTGAAGATCCATGATACCAAGAGCGGCGCGGAGACCGAGTTGAACGAGCTGGGACCGCACATGACCCCCGCCGACCTTGCCGGATTGCGGCGGAAGATCGAGCATTACGCGCCGCAGTGCGATGTGATGGTCTTTTCCGGAAGCTTGCTGCCCGGGGCGCCGCTGGGGACCTTTGCGGATCTGATTCGCCTGGCCACCGAGCGCGGCGCCAAGTGCATTTTGGATACGAGCGGACAGGCGCTGAAGCTCGGGTTGCCCTCCGGGCCGTACCTCGTCAAACCCAACCGGGCGGAGGCTGCGGATCTGCTTGGGCGCCCATTGAAAACGCGCGATGAACTGCTGGAAGCGGCACGCGAGATGATGCAAATGGGAGCTGAGCAGGTCCTGATTTCGCTGGGTGCGTTGGGAGCGTTGGGCGTGGCCGGGAGGGAGGCCCTGTTTGCGGCACCGCCCGACATCGAATTTCGGAGCAGCACGGGCGCGGGCGATGCCATGGTTGCAGCCATGGCCATTGCCGTAGTCGAGCGCATGCCCTTTCGCCAGGCCTTTCGCTTCGCCGTCGCTGCCGGTGCTGCCACTGCGGCGCAGGAAGGAACCAAAATGGCGGAGCTCTCCGCCGTGAAGGAGTTGATCCCCAAGGTCACTTTGAAAGAGGCGGTGGGGTAAGCCGCGGAATCCAGCGGGGCACGGTGCGAAGAAAGTCCTCGTATTCCTGCCCGAATCTCCTCCGCAAGCCGGGCTCCTCGGCAAAAACCACGAAAGCGTGAACCAGCAGGAACGCCACTCCCGAGAATAACACCATCGACACGGACCGGAGATAGAGAGCCCAGCCCAGAAGCATCGTGACTCCACCGATATACATGGGATTGCGCACCAGCCGGTAGGGGCCGTGCGGAACGAATTTGGTGGGCGGATCAAAAACCGCCGGCGTGCCGCGGCCCTCGAAAATGAAAAACCCAATGGTGGTGAGCGCCAGCGCCGCGCCCGCCGCCATTAGCGCGATTCCGGGAGCGATCAGCCATTTCGGAACACTGAGCGGAATGTCTTTGTCCAAAGCGCGGCACAGGAGCGCCGCCCATCCCCATGCCGCGAGGAAGAGCGCCGCGTAAACGATTGACCGAAGTGCAACCCAGGCACGGCTCATCCGGTTAATCCCGCCTATTGACTTCCCTGCGGGCTGAGGCGTTGCACGGCTTTCTGATACGTAGAGTTTTGGGGATCGAGATCAAGCGCCATGTGGTATTCCTGCAATGCCGACGTCCGGTCGCCCTTGCTTTCATAAGCGTAGCCCAGGCTGTAGTGCAACGCCTTGTTGTTGGGATTCAATTGCACGGCCTGCTTGTATTCGGTGATGGCGCCGTCCCAATCTTTCTTGTGCAACAGCCGGTTGCCTAAATTGATGTGCGCCTGCTCATTGGAGGGATTGAGGCGCGTCGCCTCGCGATATTCGGCGATGGCGCCGTCCTGATCGTCTTTCTGCGTGAGTGCGAGGCCGAGGTCGAAATGCGCCAGATCATTGTTGGGATTCAAATTGAGCGCCTGGCGATATTCCGCAATCGCCCCGTCCCAGTCTTTGTTCTGCGTGTGGGCATTTCCCAGGCCAATGTGCGCCTGGTCGCTCTCCGGGTTCAGTTGAATCGCCGCCTGATATTCCTGGACGGCGTCGGTCCAGTCGTTCTTTGCGGCCAGGCGGTTGGCCAGGTTCACGTGCGCCTGGTCGTTGCTGGGATTCAGACGAATGGCCTCGCGATATTCGGAAATAGCGCCCTCCTGATTGCCCTTCTGACCCAGCGCTTGTCCCAGAATGACGTGGGCTCGATCATTATTCGGGCTGAGGGCGATGACCTCGCGCGCTTCAGCGGCCTGGCCGTCCCAATTTCCCTCTTTCCCCAGTGTAAATGCCAGATCAATGAGCAGGTCGGGATTTTTCGGATCCAATTGGATCGCGGCACGGTACTCGGTCTCCGCGTCCGCATATTGATTCGCCTTCCGAAGTTCCACACCACGCGCCTGATGCCTGCGAATCTCCGCCTCGCGGGCCTGAGCGGAAGGATCGGTGATGGCCTTGGAGATTCTGGCGCTCTTGATAGCGTTGACCAATTCGTCGTTGCCGCCCGCCGTTTTGAGCTGTTTGTAGAACTCGTCGTCGGGCGTAAAGGCAATGCCCCGCTGCTGCACCAGCAGAGCGACGCGATGAATGGGAATTTCACCCGAGACCAACGACATGATTTGAACCGCGGTCAGCGGTGCGGCAGGGGCAGTGCTCTGCGCTCCTGCCGAGGCGGTAGCGATCGAGAGAAGGATCAACACCCAGGCGACAATAGTTGATGGGCGGCGCATGGATACCTTCGCAGTTCAAAGATTGCTCGAATGCTTGGGAGATATTGTAGCACGGGCAAACGAACCCATTTATATGCGCTGTTATTCCTGCTCGTATAAACCGAGATAGAGTCGCTCGTCGTAATCGACTACTGCGACTCGAAGGCGATCTAAAAACCCATGGCGGCCCAGGACATTCAGCGAAAGCGACTCGTTCTCGGCAAAATAAACAACCGCCTGCCACTCAAGGTCGAAAACCGAAACCGTGACCTCATGTCCGAAGGTTTGAAATGTTCCCGTCGCAGTGCGTATTCTCTACCCTCTGCCCGTAAATAGATCCAATCCCAACTGGTCGCTAATTTCTCGACTAAGGATGCAGACGCTGCTGCCGGTATCCACATTCGCAATCAAATCCACATGGTGAGTGAAATCTGATGTCAGGGTGAGAGGAACGGAAATCGCATTCTGGCGTTTGTAGGAGTGAAGAAATGGGAAAGCCAGGGTGTGCGTACTCAGAGCCATCCTCCTGTCGAGGGCCCTTCTTCCTCTTCAATGCGAACCACCAGCGGCCGGTCTATCCCCAGGGCTTGCGCCTGTTCCACAAGCGGCCGCAGCATATTTCCATGTCCAATCAATCTGTCAGCGTTCAATACCACCCATTCGCCTGGGAATTCATGGCGATGCTGGGATAACCAGAAGAATTCCCGGGAGCGGTCGATTGCCTTTAACCGAGCCGGACGCGCGGGTGGTAACGTTTTCGCAGGCATTTGTGTTCACCAGCAGGAGATTTTCCTTTCTGCAATTCAATCTTAAGGCCGGCTGTCTCGAAAGTAAATCGTCGGTTATCTCTTCGTCGTCTCATCGATGAAGTTTGCGAAGTCCCGCTTCAGCTTGGCGTGCGCCTTCGAGTCGAGGTACACCATGTGGCCGGATTCGTACTGCGCGTGCGAAATGTTCTTGCGGAATTCCGGCGGCAGATCCATGTGGTCGAACGTGTACCACGCGGCCAGATAAGGCGTGGCGAGATCGTAGAAGCCCTCCATATTCAGGATGCGCAGGTAGCGGTCCTTCACCATTGCCTCACGCAGCGGCGTGACCGTTTGCGGTTGACCGCCTTCGCCGCCACCGCCTCCCGGGCCGGGTGGGGGTGAAGTCAGGCTGAACTGGAAGACGCCTGACTCCTGGCCCGAAACGTAGTAGGGCATATCGACTTTGTAATTCAGCTCGCGGCGCACGTAATCGTTGAAAACGCTGGTGAACGGCGGCCCGGTTTCGGCGCTGGAAGGATCGAAGAAGCGCGTGTTCATGAATCCGTCGGGGTCGGGCCCGGTGAATCGCCCATCGAGCCGCCCCACGCGCAGGAGCTGATCGGCCAGCAGGTAGTGCGTGAAGGTTTGCACGTTCAAGCGCAGGTTGGCCCACTGGATGACTTCCTTGGAGATTCCCGTGTAGCGGTTCAGCTTGTCGATGACGTCCTGCCGCTCCTGCGGACTGAGCGCGTCACCGCTGGCCAGCGCTTTCGTGTATTCGCCCTCGGCAAATTCCATCGATTCCTGTCGCGCGCGATCGGGGTCCTTCATCAGGTCGGGCGGCAGCTTCTTGTGGTACCAGGCGATGGACGTAAACGAGGGCAGCAGCAGCGGATAGGGCACATCGTTGGTGAAGGAGGCCTCAAGAGTTTCGAAATTCAGGACGGTGGAGAGCAACACGATGCCGTTCAGGTTGATGCCGTGATCGTTGAGAAATCCCGCCAGGCCCGCCGAACGCGTGGTGCCGTAGCTTTCGCCAAACAGATAGAGCGGCGACGACCAGCGCTCGTTGCGCGAGATGTACATGCGGATAAACTCGCCGAAGGCGGCGAGGTCGCCGTGCAGATTCTCATACTTGCGCGCGGCCGCCTGGTCCGCGGGGCGGCTGTAACCGGTGCCGATGGCGTCCACCAGCACCAGGTCGGTCTTGTCCAGCGGCGTGTTGGGATTGTCCTCCAGGCGGTAAGGAGCCGGCGGCAGGCGGCCGTCCGGCTCCAGCACCACCTTGCGCGGGCCAAGCGCTCCCATGTGCAGCCAGACGCTGGCCGCACCCGGACCGCCGTTGTACGCGAAGGTGACGGGACGCGTGGCGGGGTCAGTGCCGTCCAGCGTGTAGGCTGCGTAGAACATCTCCGCTTCAATCCGGCCTTCCATGTCCTTGATGGGCATGCGGCCGGCCGTGGCCGTGTAGGAGAACGTCCCGCCCCCAAGGTGAATTTCGTGGTGCGTCACCACGGGAGGAGCCTCGGTCATATCGAAATGAAATGCCCGCGCGCCTTCACCTCCGCCCCCTCCTTGCTGGGCGGGCTCAGGTGTAGAAGGCGGAGCGGAGGGTTGTTGGGCCGGGCGTGTTCGCTCCTCGCGCTGTGCGCGTTCGGATTGCGGTGATTGCTCGGAGGAGCGTCGCTGCGCGCCTTGCGGTGCAGCGGCGGGCTCCTGCGCCAGAAGGATTGCGGGTAGAAAGACGGTGGCCAAAACCCAAAGCGTCCGTTTCATGGCTCTCCTTTTGTCGTCGTCCTGGGATTTAGCCTTGCTGGGCGGGGGCATTATACACCGTGATTTTGATCTTGGAAGTGGAGTGTTCCGGTCATGATTTGAGGCCAAGCTGCGGCTTCGGATGGGCACCATTGTCGAGTCCCGAGTAAAAACTTTCACCACAGAGCGCACAAAGGGCAGCAACGCATCGGCTGGCGCGGAGATGAATTTCGATCTCTGCGTCTGAGGTGGCAATATCGACCTGCCTTGGGGATGGCAGGCCCCCCACCCCGAGAACCTGCGCCAGCCCTCGGCTGGCGGATGGCGGTATGCCCCTCCCGTTTTGTCGTCACCTTCGCTCTGGAAACCGGCCCTAGAGGCAGTTTCAGCGCGCGTAAATTCGCCCATAAACATTACTCCACTTGGAGGATGGGCAATTTGGATGCCATTTACCATAGATTTAATTACCCAATGTTAAATCGCTGGGGCTAGAGGCCTTTGCACGCGGCGGCGCGTTGGCCTTGCCCACCCTGGCGGGCGGTTTACTGGGGGATTTCACGCAGCCCCTGGGTCTTTTGACGCAGTCTGGCCCAGAGGCAATTCAATCTCTGCGTCTGGCCCTCGGCGAGATGTCCCTACGAGATCGCAGACTCCCTAACCCAGGAGTCTGCGCCAGCCGGCGGTATTACTTTGCGCTTTCATTTAGGATTTTTCTGATGACCCCAATGCATGCCTCGCGTTCGGGTGAAGCGGGTAGGCCCTCGAGCAAATTTGCCCTCCGCTGCGCTTGCTGATGGTTAATAATTGATCCTTTCTCGTCATCTCCGCAGACTATCTGAGCTCCATAGCTTGGGAGGAGAATTCGAACGGCGCCATTGGGATTCTTATCGAAAGCGGTAGACACTGCGCCCAGCATCTCCTCGCCCGGGTGTGTGTCCAGCGCTGAGCGAAGGTCACTGGCGACCTTCAGCCATGTGTCGTCGCCTGACTGCGCGCCCTTCAGCACGTACTCCCATTTGTCATCGTCAGCGGCCAATGGTGCGTATGTAAGTCCCGAGCCGATGACGTGGGTCTTGAGGCGAATGACGAAAGGATTCGTGTACGGGAACAAGACAAGGACAGACATTCCAACAAAGCACAACAATCCACCGACGGTAAAAAGCGCCCACTTATAAAATCGCTTCATGCAAGTTCACCTTTTCCGTGTTTCTTGCCGTCTTTGCGAAATCAGACCACAAGTCGCGTCAGTAGTCAGTAAGCCCTGACCGCCGCCATTTTGGTCCGTGCCGCCTGCTTGTATTTATATTTCGATTGCTGTAGAATTATGGAACCATGGCATTGAAACCGACTGAAGACGAAATCACCCGCTTTGCCGACATGTTCTCGGCCATGGGGACGGGGCCGCGGCTGCGCATCATGCGCTTGCTGCTTTCCGCTCATCCCGAAGGCATGGTGGTGGGCAATATCGCCGAGGAGTTAAGCATTCCTGCCTCCACGCTTTCCCATCATCTGGACAAGTTGAAAAACGAAAACCTGGTGAAGGTGCGGCGGGAAGGTACATACCTGTGGTACTCGGCGGATACGGAGGTTTTGAGCGAGCTCCTGGGCTTCCTTTACGCGGAGTGCTGCACGCGCAACAAGGCGATTGAACCGCAGGCGATTGTGCGCCTGTGCAGGTGAGGTATCCATGCTCAAACCTAAGGTTCTGTTTCTTTGCACAGGGAATTCCTGCCGCACCCAAATGGCAGAGGGTTTTCTGCGCGAAATTGCAGGGGAGCAGTTTGAGGCGATAAGCGCGGGCGCGGAAATCACCTCGGCGCTGGACCCCGAGGCCGTGGCGGCGATGTGGGAGCTTGGAATTGATATTTCAGGCCATCAGCCCAAGAAGGTCGATCCGTTGTTACGTGAACGCGTGTCCTATCTGGTTACGCTCTGTGACCGGCAGATCGAACGGACATGTCCAATTTTTCCTGGCGCCATTTGGCGACTAACTTGGCCGATTGAGGACCCTTCCAGTGCACGGACTCCCGACGAGCATCGCGTGCTTGTCCGCCGTGCCCGGGATGAAATCCGCCAACGGGTGGCCGAATTTGTTGAGGCGAACACTTAAATCACAAAAGGAAATGTCATGGAACTCAAGGATGTGGTGAAGGAGAAATACGGGCAGGCAGCGCTGCGGGTGGGACCTTCGGGCAGGATCTATGGCCTTGACATGACCGATGAGACGCTGGCGCAGCAAGCGCAAGGCAAGTTCATGAGCGCGTTCATCCGCGCCACCAAGCCCGTAGCCTGCTGCGCTCCGGGTTGCTGCCCATGAATCCTGCGCGACGCATTGCCGCTGAGGGTATTGGAACGGCGTTTCTGCTCGCCGCGATTGTCGGTTCGGGCATCATGGGCGAGCGTCTGGCCGGGGGAGATGTGGCGATTGCCCTCCTTGCCAACACGCTGGCCACGGGTGCGATGTTGGTGACGCTCATCCTGACTTTTGGACCGATTTCCGGTGCGCACTTCAATCCCGCCGTGACCGTCGCGGGCGCCTCGCAGGGCGGTTTGCCTTGGAGGGAGGTGCCGGGATATTTGTTCGCACAAATCGTAGGGGCTTTTGCCGGCGTCGGCGCGGCCAATCTGATGTTTGGCGAGCCGCTTTTCAGTGCCTCACGTCACGCGAGAGCCGGCGCGGCGCAAGTCTTCAGTGAATTCGTGGCCACATTCGGCTTGTTGTGCGTGATTTGGGGCTGCGCGCGACTGCGCTCCTCGGCGGTGCCGTATGCCGTGGGCGCATATATCACCGGGGCCTATTGGTTCACGGCCTCAACCTCTTTTGCTAATCCCGCCGTAACGCTCGCGCGTTCGGCGAGCGATACATTTGCGGGAATCCGGCCCCAGGACGCGCCAGGGTTCATTCTGGCGCAAACCGCGGGCGCGGCAGCAGCGACGGTTCTGTTTCGCTGGCTTGTGCCTACCCTTCCCCATGTTGCCGAGGCCGTGCTGGTTTCGCACTTGCCGGAGCAGGAGTCCCATGAGCGATAAGAAGCGCGTCCTGATTCTCTGCACGGGCAATTCCGCCCGAAGCCAGATGGCGGAGGGGCTCTTGCGCCATGATGACGGCGAACTTTTTGAAGTGGAGAGTGCGGGCACCAAGCCAAGCTCCGTGCGCCCGGAGGCGATTGCCGTGATGCGTGAGCTGGGGATTGACATCTCCGGCCACCGGTCGAAGAACGTGAGTGAATTTGATGGGCAGGATTTTGATTACGTCATCACCGTGTGCGAAAGCGCGCGCGAGACCTGCCCCTTGTTCTTTGGCAAGGCGCAAAGATTGCACCATGATTTTGAAGATCCCGCAGCAATTGCGGGTACCGAAGAACAACGCCTCGTGGTTTTTCGGCGGGTTCGTGATGAACTGCGGGAATTCCTGGCGGAGTTCAGGAAACGCAGCTCTGGTAACAGCCTGTAGCGCGGACCGCCGCATTTGCGGTCCGCGCTACCGTTCTTGGCTTGTCGGCTGGCGCAGAGATGCATTTCAATCTCTGCGTGTGACATTGCAAGTTATATGGAACGACGTAAGTGTTTGCGTATTTGGCTGTAGCGGCGCTCGTAGAGCGCCGCTACAATTTATGTCGCTCTGTATAGACATCCCTTGGGGATCGCAGGCTCCCCACCCCAGGAGTCTGCGCTATCCTGAGCATCGGCGGCGAGAGTGTCTGGCTTTATTGCACAACCTTGGAAACCGGCGGGGAAATTCCGAAGAGTTTGTGGATTTTGTCGAAGATGCTTTTTTGCTGGCCTTTGAGCATGTCGGCGCGGGCTTGGGCGTCCAGACCGTGGCGTACGGCTTCAAGTTCCACCTTCCTTCGCGCCAGCAATTCCGAAAGGTAATTGGCGATTTCCGGGCGGCCGTGGAGGATATCGTTGAACGCTTCGCGATCGAGGCGGTAACACTCGGAATCTTCGAGCGCCTTCAGGGAAGCGCTGCGGGGCTCGCCGGTGAGCAGGGACATTTCACCGAAAAAGTCTCCGGCGTGCAGAGTGGCGACGGTCTTGGAGATT
>JASHTO010000534.1 GCA_030040515.1 Terriglobia bacterium | reverse complement strand
TTCAGCGCCTTCTCAAGTTCTGCGGAGATTTCCTCGTCTTCAAGCGGCACGGCGCGCGGCAACATCTCCAGCACCGTGACCTTGGTTCCGAATCGCTCGAAAATGGAGGCGAATTCCACGCCCACCGCTCCCGCCCCGATGATGACCATGGACTTCGGAATCGCCGGCAGGCTCAAAATCTCTTTATTGGTCAGAATCGTCTTGGCGTCCGGCTGGAGTCCTGGCAACATGCGCGCCTCTGAGCCCGTTGCGAGCACGATGTTCCTCGCCTGCACGTCTTTTGTGACCCCGGCGGGATCCATGACGCTGATTTTCCCCGGTCCCGAGAGCTTCCCGACGCCGCGAATCATCTCCACCTTGTTTTTCTTGAGCAGAAACTCCACACCCTTGGAGAGTTTCGTGACCACTTTGTTCTTGCGCGCCAGAATGGCCTGCCAGTCGAGTGTAAAATCGTTCGTGATGATCCCGAATTCCTTGCTGCTCTTAAAATAGTCATAAACATCAGCGTTCAGGAGCAAATCCTTCGTGGGAATGCAGCCGACGTGCAAGCACGTTCCGCCGAATTTGTCATCCCTTTCGACAATTGCGGTTTTCAGGCCCAACTGGCCGGAGCGAATCGCCGCCACATAGCCACCTGGGCCGCTGCCAATCACCATCAGATCAAATTGAGGAACTTGTGCCAAGACCACACCTCCCAGTGAAGTCGCGCGCCCGCACGTTTAGGTGTTCAAAAACCCGATTCGTCATCTTATATGATGAAAATTGGAGGCACAAGGGCGCGAGGTTGTCCCGATTGCAGTTCGGAGGCGGGCATCACGTGCTTAGCGACAAAGATTCCTAAGGCGTCAGATCGATCTTCTCCACCAGAGCCTTGGCGGCCTTTGAATCCTTCTGGTCCTTAATGGCGGCTTCCTGTTGCTTCAGCCTTTCCTGCAATTTGACGATGGCGTCATGGCGGGTTTTGGCCGCCGCCGAGTCATTTTTTGACGCTGACGGATCCTGGGAGGCCTTATCCAGGCAGGTCGCCAGTTCGCCCAGCATTCCCTCGTGCAAGGAAAGCTTGATCACCGCGCTTTTCTGGTGATCCATCGTTTCAAAATCCGCCACGCTCTCCTTCTTCACGGTATCGATGAAATCCGCCATCGCCTGCTTGGACCCGTCCACCATTGAAGTCTCGTCCTTGCAAGCCTGCGCAAAGACGTATTGAGATCCGAGAAGAAACACTACCCCAACCCACACCAGGAGGGAAAACCCCCTTGCCTGTTTCATGGTTGCGCCCCCTTTAAGTGCGATGCCAACCTGAACGGATGACCGTGCGCATCGGCAGGTCATTCTGAACGCCGCGATTCGCCTGGCGGTGATGCTAGCACAACCGCATCGTCTTTGCTCTGTTTTCAGCGTGACGACGTTCTTCGATATCGAAGTGTCGCGGGATGGTTACCGTAGCGGTGGTTTATCGAACCTCGATAGACAAATTTGTAGAGAGGCGGGCGTCAGGTCTTTCTTTGAATAACCACTTCCACGCGGCGGTTCTTCTGGCGCCCTGCGGGATCATCGCTGCCGTCGGGCTTTGCGTTGGGAGCAACGAATCTTGTGGCGCCGAGTCCCTGCGTCGCAAAGCCCGCGGCGTGCAGCCCTTCGTGTTCAATCATCCAATTTTCCACGGAGTCAGCGCGCGCTTTGGAGAGGCGCAGGTTGTACTCTGCTTCGCCTTTTGAATCGGTAAAGCCTTCGATTCTCACCACGCCCTGGCTCTGGGTGCGAATGATTTGCGCAACGTGGTCAAGCGCCTCGTGGGCGTCAGGGCGGATGGTGGATTTATCGAAGTCAAACAGAATATCGGCGGCGAGCGTCAGCCGCAATTCCTTCGGACTTTCCTGCACCTGGGTCAGCGCGCCGCCCGGAGTAAGAAGAGAAACTCCCGGTCCAGTAAGCGAGGTCGGCGGCCCGGTTAGTGCGACGGGGCCTCCGTTGCCGTTGGGGTGAAGCAGGTCATTCTGATTCGCATAGAGTGCGGTGCTCAGGGGCTTGGCATCCGCGCCCGTGGCTTTTCCGTCGAAAGTCGCCGCGCCGACGACCTCGATTTCGTAATATCCGCCCAGGCGAATGGCCGCATTGGGAGAAATGACGCGCAGGGTTAATTTGTGCCGCGTGGCGATGTTGCCGGGCTGCGTGAAGGTTTCCATTTTCTCTACGGAGACGATGGCGGAGTGGTTGATCAGACTATTGGTTTCATCAAACAGGTCAAAGCTCAGCGCCTGCTTCAGTGGGTTGCCGAAAACGCCCATCTCTCTGAAGGCGTAATGCAGTTCCACATGCCCGGGGCCGGCGTAGAAATAATAGTAGTTGGGGCCGTTCCCCTTGTTATCCACGTTGCCCTTGTTGATTCCCGGTCCGAGCGGAGTGGGATGCTGCGCGTCGTGCGACTGGGCCGCGCAGACGGCGCAGCAGCCCAGCAGGAGTGCGATGGCTGCCAAGCTCTTCAAGCCCGTTTGAAGCATTTTCGAAGGTCTCCTTGCCAAGATGCCTGCGCGCTGGACGTGCGTCAATTCCTGAACATCGGGCCGAGGCGCGAATCCGTCAACTGACGGACGGTCCGCGCCCGCTTGGACCTCCGACCCGAAGCGTTACCGATTTGCCGTGCGATTCCGCCTACCCTTACGACTCGATGTGAATCCCTCCGGAAACGTTACGGAGGTCCTTATCCGAAAGGGTCGAAGACCCGGCAGGGCTAATGCTCAGCTTCGTGATGCTCTTGCCGGTCGCTTCCTTGATTTGCTTTTGCTGCTCGCTGGTCAGTTCGATGATCACTTTGTTTTCAGCCATGTGGCTTTCTCCTTTTTTGTTGTTTGGATTTAACTTCCCCTGGGTAAATCCCTAATAACACGATTCCTGAGACTACGGCTTTACTGCCGTCCTTCCTCCGCGCGGGCCGGCTAAACCGCCCGGCCCATGGCAATGGGGACTGGATGAAACTGGTCTCCTTTGCCAAACTGAAAACTGAGGGGTTTGCCGGAATTGTCGGCTTTGATGTGAATCGTCCCCGTACCCACCCCGGTGTTGAATTTTCCGCCCGCTTCCACGCGGGAGTCGTCGTAGTGCGGCACGGTTGAGGAATCGCACACGCGCACCGCGAACAGACCCACCTCCAGTTTCTCCGGCGCCGCCGCAACCACGAACACATGGCCCGTGTCTTCGTCCTTACCCAGGTTCTGAGGAATCGCCCAGGCCATGATGTCTCCCCGGCGGACCTGCGATATTTCCTGGACTGCATGCCAGCCCTTTTCAGGATGGCTCGAGAGAGAATGGAAGAATTCCTCGTACTTGAAGGCGCGGGGGATCGCCCAGCCGCTTTCTTTGGGAATAACCTGGAGGTGCTCGGGGGCCGCCTGCTTCAAAACCAGGGAGACAAATCCGGAACAATCCACATCATAGGTGCCGGTGGCGATGTCAACTTGCTCGTCGTGCTGGTAATGGGTGTTGTGAAGGGTGTGGACGATGTGTTCGGCTTCAGTTCCAATCTTCTCCCCCAGCGGACTGTCGTCACCGCCGGCCCCGGAAAAAGCTCCACCCGGATTTGCCATCGGGCGCGTGGGGAACATGTGGGTTACGTGTAAGCTGCTGGCCTGACCAAGCACTGTCGGGCTTATTCCCAGGCCACCAGCGACCACTGCCAAGGCTTTTCCAAGAAAATCTCTCCGCGTGTTCCACAGATGATTTCGATTTGGCATTTTTTCTCCTCCTTGGATTTTGAGTGATCAAGATTCACTCTCGTTGAGAACGCATGTTCTCGATCCGATCTTTACTATTGCTCGCCCGT
>JASHTO010000533.1 GCA_030040515.1 Terriglobia bacterium | reverse complement strand
AGGGCGGGTCCCACCTTGTGTATGACCAGCAGAATTGGGTAGTTAAACGGGCTGATCGCTGCCACCACACCGCAGGGAACCCGAAGAGTCAGGCCGAGCTTGCCGCGCGTTGCTGACTGCGCATCCAGGGGAAGCGTTTCGCCGCGAACTTGCGACCCTTCAAACGCCGATAAGCGCAGCAGGTCCGCCATCCGGCCTGCCTCGCCGCGCGATTCGCTGAGAGGCTTGCCTTCTTCCATGCTGACGGTTCGGGCAAAATCCTCGACTTTGCTGCTAAAAAGGTCAGCGGCCCGCATCAGAATTTGAGAGCGTTCGTAGGCCGTCAATCTCGCCATTGCCGCCGCACCTTTTTCGGCCGCGGCCAATGCCTGACGCACTTGTTCGCCCGTGGCGTCGGGAACCGAATCGATGACTTCCTGTGTGAAAGGCGAGCGGATTGGCACCGACTGCGGTGAGTCAACCCAGCCGCCGCTTATGTACATTTTCATGATGACGCAATGTCTCCGTGTCCGAGCTGCCTGTTTAGTCTATGTCGCCACGATTCAAATGAGTGGGCTACTGTATACAGATATGGATATCTTGTCAATTGGGATCGGCCCCAACTTCGGGCGCGCTCTGCTAGAGCAACCAAAAGCTCTAAGAGATTCAGGGTTGAAAATTTCCATGCAATATGTATACTGTATTCAGATTTGGCTAGAGCGGATTAGGAGTCGGAGAAGAATCATGTCGAACGGCGGGAAGAGCGGCGTGGATGGCCACTGCCAGAAGGGTTGCAAGTCCAAAGTAACTTCGATTCGACATGTTGTGGAATCGGTTTCCTCGCCGCTGACTTTGCCCTTTGAGCCCACCACCCCTATGGAAGTCAAAATGGTTTGTGGCAGATTGCATCTGATCTGGATCACAGAACTCAATCGCGAAGCAATTGATTGGAGCACCTTGGAAGCGGTGGCAGCAGAGATTTCCCGTTTCGAGCGTGCATTTCCTCCTGGGGATTCGGAATGAACCCAGGGTGGTGAGGAGTAAGAGGCCCAATCTTTATTTGTATCGTTGGCTGCCTGAGCCAGAACCCCAACCAGGTTCGGTTAGGCCTGACCGCTCTTCGCGTTCACCAAGGGCCAAGCTTCGCGCCATGCACGTTTGAGATTCGCCAGAATTGCCGCGGAGGTTTCGTCGGCTTGCGGCCGAATCTCAAACCCCACAGCCGGCCGTTTCGACGGATTCGTTTCGGATAGATAACCCACCCGAAAGAGTGCATTCAAGAATTCCACCAATTCAGGAACGTCGTTTGCGCTTCCCGGGTAGCCGAATCGCGGGTGCAGGTCACCGTAACCGGGCCTCCCTGGGACGCTCACCGCGTTCCCCACATGGACGTGGACCAAATATTCCTTGAGGCGGCCCATGGCGGGAACAGGTTTTTCATCAAGCAGAACCATGTGGCCCATATCGTAGAGCAGGCCGAAGTTCGGATAGCTTTTTCGCAGCGTCGCAGCCACGGCTGCCGCTTCATCCGCGGGTCCGATTAAGGCGCGCTTGTCCACAGTGCGGTCGAAGGTTTCAAGCACGAGGCTCAGTCCATAACTCTTTGCCGCCTCCGCGATTTGGTGCAGCGATTCAATCAGCGCATGGGTTGCGTCGGAGCGCTTCGTTTCCCCCGGATCCGGGCCGGAAAGCAGGACGAAGCGCCGTGCCCGGAGTTCGGCGGCCTGCTGCAAATAGGATTCGAGCGTCGCGCAGGCGCGCCTGCGCTCATCGGCATCAAGGCTGTTGATGTTTTGTTTTTCCCCGAGGATGACGGGGTGAACTCCGAAGTCCACCTTCATATGTGTTTGCTCGAGAAGCGCGGCCGCTTGCTTGCGCACTTGCGCGTCGTTGATGCGCGAGACTTCGATCCCCGAGAAAAAATCGTCGCACGCTATCTGTGTAATGGTTTCCAGAATGGGTCCCCGCCCGGACTGGCATTCCGGGAAGGCCAGGAAGTGAACGATGCTCAAACCGCAGTAAGCGTCCCAGTGTTTTTCCATGGCTTCCTCTGATTCGCCTCTATTATAGTCATTCCAGCACAGTGCGCTAAACGTTCGCAAGGCGCACGCGCGGTCAGGAGCGAGACGACGATCATTTCACGACAGAAAGTCAGTTCCGAACCGAAATTGAGGACGCTTTACAACATAGCATCGGTTCTGTATATTGAATACAGTCCGGGGCAGTGGGTCAGTTTGAATTTTGTAGGGGCAGGGCTCGTCCCTGCCCTTCAATCCAAGGCACCCACAAGGGGCGCCCCTACTCTGTCTTGGGGGAAATTCGATGAGCATCGACGTGAAAGTTGGCACTGCGCCTGACAACTGGGGAGTGTGGTTTCCCAGCGACCCCAAGCAAATGCCCTGGAATCGCTTTCTTGACGAGGTCGTGGAGGCCGACTACAAATGGATCGAGCTCGGCCCTCCGGGTTATTTGCCGTTTGACACTGTGGTGCTTGCTCCGGAGCTGAAAAAGCGCGGATTGGAAGTGACCACGGGCTTCGTGATGCACCATTTTGAGGACCCGGCGCTGTGGCCGACGATCGAAGCGGAGTTGCACAGCGTGGGGAGGGTGCTTCAGGCGCTGGGCGGCCCATTTTTGCTGCTGATCGGCGACACTTACACCGACCTTTTCACCGGCCAGCCGACGCAGCCCAGCACGCTAGACTCCGACGGCTGGAAGCGGTTCATTGAGGCGATCCACCGCGTGGCCAGGATGGCGCGCGAGCGATACGGTTTGCGCGCGGTTTATCATCCTCATGCCGAGACGCACGTGGAATACGAACATCAAATCGAGAAATTTCTGGAGGACACCGATCCCGGCCTGATCGTCTTGTGTCTTGACACCGGCCACCATGCCTACCGCAAGGGCGACCCGGTGGCCTTCATGGCGCGCCACCATGCGCGGATCCCGTATCTTCACCTCAAGAGTGTGGACGCCCAGTTGCGCGATCGGGTGGCGAAGGAGCGCATACCCTTCGCCAAGGCCGTGGGCATCGATTTATTTTGCGAGCCTTCGCTCGGCGCCGTTGATTTTCCCGCCTTCCGCGACGTTCTGGATAGGGTGGGATACCATGGCTGGGCCATCGTCGAGCAGGACATGTACCCCGCGCCGTTTGACAAGCCGCTGCCCATTGCCAAACGCACGCGCAAATACCTGAGGGAGATCGGAATCGGCTAGCGTTGCGTATCCACCCATGAACAAAGTCCTTCGCTCACCGGACGAAGCGGTTGCCGACATTGCGGACGGCTCGGCCGTCATGGTGGGCGGCTTCGGGCTGTGCGGGATTCCCGAAAACTTGATTGACGCGCTGCATCGCAAGGGCTCGAGT
>JASHTO010000532.1 GCA_030040515.1 Terriglobia bacterium | reverse complement strand
TCCATGGCTTTCGACCACGTATAAGACGAGAGTATCGAGTAGCCGGCGCTGATTCGCTTGTCCAAGGTGACTTCCAAGCTATTGTAATTTGCCGGCAGGCACTTACACCGTTCGGCAATCGTGGCGGTTACCCCCTCATAAGCGAAAGGTTCATTGGCAGTTTGGTTCCCCGGTTCCGGGTAAGGAGTGTTCGGATTGAACTGATTGAAAAGATGCCGACCGACATTCCCTACGTACGCCACAGTAAGGGCAGTGTCTGGGCGAAGCTGACGCTGCACCGTGAGATTCCATGTATCGACGTAGGAGGTGGGATCGTCAAAGGGCATGTACTCAAGGTTCAGCGAGCCGGGGATGGAAGAAACTGGCAAAATACCGCTCGATGGGTAAACTGGAGGTGGAGGCGCAGGCACGGGCTGATCGAGGCTGTAGAAGGCTCCGCTCGAGTTGAGAATGGGGAAATAGGTGCCCGTAATATCCTGCTGTCGAGTTTGAACAGGATAGCTGCAACAAACGTTCAGGAAAGGCCCACCCCCATAATTCGAGGCGAAGTAGCTGCGACCAAACCCGCCTCGAATCACGGTTTTTGACATAATGTTGTACGCAAATCCGAAGCGGGGACCGAAGTCATCATAGATGGGGCGCACGTCGGAACTTCGGGACACACTTCCCAGACCGGCGATCACCAGGTCCCCGGTGGCGGGGTCGAAGTTGACTCCGCCGCCCGTGAAGTGGGGAGTTGTCGGACCCATGTACGTCCAACGAAGCCCGATGTTGAAAACGAGTTTGGAAGTTACGTGCCAGTCGTCTTGGAAGAAAGTTTCGATGCGTGTTTCGCGCTCTGCGGGGGTCTGATTGAGGATGCTCCGATCGTACTCATAGGGCAACCCGAGCAGGAAGCTGGCATCGCCGACACCCGTGCCGGGAACGTTGGCATCACCGGTTATGAGATTGTTGAACTCGAAATTTCCGCGGGTGCTGAAGTCTCCCACGGCGTAGTCGAAGCGCTGGCGGCGAAAATCGATTCCCCAGCGAAACGAGTGGCTCCCCTTCATCCAAGTCCAGTTATTGACAGCTTGGATGATCGTGGTGTGGGTGAGCCGCGGAATACCCGCGCCGCTTGGCGATCCCATATCCCACGCTCCCGACGGGCCTCCCACCGTGATGCCGGCCAGCCCTTGGGTGAGGGGATCGCCGCTGTTAACACCCTGAATTCCCACCTGGTTGTCCAGGTCATGACCCTGGTCCGACGGATAGGCCAGCAGGACCATGCGCACCAAGCCCAACCGGCCTTCGCTGAGAAGCGTCGGGCTCAGGGTACGCGTGAAATTGACCGATCCCAATTGGTTCCGATAGTCCGAGTACTCGGCATTCAACCCGCCGGCCGCGGGTCCGCTGGCCAAACCAAACAGCCCGGGGTTATTCAGGTACGCACCCAGATACGAGTACCGGGCAAACATTCTGTTTTTGTCCGATATATTCCAATCGTACCGGTCGTCATACTCATTCTGATTGAAATGCTCCGCGGTCGACCCCGACAGATTATTGTTAGGCTCCGATTGATTAATGGCATTCTTCGTCGTCTGCGAATTCAGGAGATTGATCAAGTTCGTAGAGACGGGATTGATGCGGTTGGCAGGGATCATATTGGGAACTCCACCAATTGTGAAGGCTTCCCGCCCCGAGCCGTCGGGGTTACCCGTAGTTGGATCGAAGATCATGTTCTGTTGTGCCGCGATCGTTCCCCCTTCGGTCGTGGGAACCATGAGAGGGCTTGCACAGGGTAGAGTGGAGCTTGTGCCATCGGAGCAGATATAGGAACCCAGCAGAGAAGTCAAATTGCCGCCCTGGATGGCCGTGGTCGGAACCGTAGCCAACGCTGAGTAGCCCTGAAGGGTGCGCGTGAACTGGTAATCCCCGAAGAAAAACATCTTGTCCTTCTTGATCGGGCCTCCTAAGCTGCCTCCTCCCTGGTTGTAGTTAAAATAGGCAGGACCTGTACCCTTCCCCTCGGGCCCCGTTCCCGGGATCTTCTCGGTGTAGGGATTGGCGGCAAAGGTGTCACTGTTGCGATTGAAGGCGAAGAGGCTGCCGTGAAACTTGTCCGTCCCACTCTTGGTCACATACTCCAGAACCACTCCCCCCACCTGCCCCAACTCGGCATCGTAATTGGAAGTGGTCACCTTCATTTCCTGAATGCCATCCACCGGGGGGTTGATGATTTGCATTCCCTCCGAGCCGAACTGCACGTCCGTGATTCCATCGAGCTGGAACTCATTCGTCCCCCAGGATTGCCCGTTGACGTGAATGGGGGAGCCGAGGCTGGGGTTCTCTGCCGGGCCAATTTCGCCCGTTTCGTCATAGACCGTGCCCGGAGAAAGAAAGGCCAATTGGGAGGAGTTCTCACCCAAAATGGGAAGCTGCAAAACCGTGTTCTGCGGAAGCACTTGGCTTACGTCGGTTTTCTCCGCCTTGAGCAAAGGCGCGGAAGAGGAGACCGTCACCGATTGAGTGGTGGCTCCAACCGCCAACTTCGCATTCACCGTCGCCGTAGAGTCCACCTCTAAGAGGACGTTTTCTTGAACGGACTTCTGAAACCCCGACGCAGTCACGGTGACGGTGTAGGTGCCCGGGACGAGATTGGTAATGGAATACAACCCGGTCCCGGACGCCACGGTCTTTGTCTCAACCCCAGTTTGCACATTCGTTGCAATAACCGTTGCCGCCGGTATCGCCGCGCCGGAAGGATCCGTTACGAAACCCGTGATGGTTCCTGACGCCGCCTGACCAAAAAGTGTCTGTGAAAAGACGATGGCTATGGCCGCCGCAAGAAACATTACACAAAACCATTTTGGACGCATCGCACGCTCCTTCGAAGAGGTTTTTGAGTTAACCCATTATTCTACCGACGCTGCCATTGCAATGCCTTCTGTGTTTTGCACATTTGGCTCAATTAAACAGCGTATACTTCGAACGTTGCCAGAGAGCTTTGACATGGGGCGCAACCCCTCTTTCTCACTTAAACTATTTAATGAATTAATTTATATGCAGTACAAACACCAAAATGTCAAGTTATTTTTTCGGGGTCTGGTGTAGACCGATCCGCCAGCATAAAAGCTCAGTTAGCTATCCACTTGACTCAGGTAACCCCAATCCGTGGTGGGTCGAGGTTGTCGAGACTGTGCCGAGGCCGCCAGAAGCACCTTGGCCCAGAATGGTGTCCTGTAAGGCCTGGACAGGAGAATGCCTTGGAAAAGAGCCTTTTACGCCTGTGCTGCTTTGCTGGTCCAATACCGGCTCCTGCCTGCCCAATTTGGAGGCACTGATCATAGGCGTCTGCGGAGCCCAGCCCCTAACCTGTAATGGTTACCTGAGTCAAGTAAATAGTCCATAAAGCTCATTGCAACTCAATAAGGTAACAATATCCGTATTTTAACTCATTTAAACTATCGCTGAGAGAAGACGATCTTGTGCCCACCTCCCCCAGCGGACAAACGGGTGGCAGAGCAGGCTCCGGAAAGACCTACTGAGGATTGCAAAATATAGTGACAACCGTTCTCTGTAGCGGCGCTCTGCGAGCGCCGAAAACGGCGGTCGGAGACCGCCGCTACAATCGAACCTTATATTCTCTCTGCCTCAGTAATTATATCGGCGTCGTTATTTTGAGTAAGGACGTGGCTTTCGATACCGTAGAGAGCATGTCGCACTTCGTCGCGAGTGGCGCGGGGATTGCGGTCGAGGGTGGCTTTGAGGGCCATGATCATCCCGGGAGTACAGAACCCGCACGGATCGGCGTCATCGGCGATAAAAGCCTGCTGAAGGATTCCAACTGCGAGAATTAACGCTGTGTCCTAGCGCTTTTCACAAACCTTATTCGATCTCAGTTCGACCATGATGTAAAAGATTAACTTATCCAAGATCTGAGTATAATCACTCGATCTACCAATTAATACCAAAAATCTGGCGTGTTATGAATTCAGCCGGCTTGGCATTTTGCTTTGACAGATTGGAATAATTAATGCTTTAATCACCCGGCAAGGAGTCGAATAGCTACACGGATTCTGATGAATTGCTTCCAGGACGATTTGCTACATTTGGGGCACCTTGAAGCTCGGAGGAGATAACATGCGCGCACTGGTGAAGCACGCGCCAGGCATAGGCAACGTCGCGATCAGCGACGTGCCCGAACCGGAATGCGGCGAAGGCCGAGTCAAAATCGAGGTGCACTTCTGCGGCGTCTGCGGCACAGACTTGCACGTTGTTCACGACACCTTCCCTAATTACCCGCCGGTGATCCTCGGCCACGAGTTCTCGGGGGTGGCGGTGGAGGTCGGACGCGGTGTCTCCAGAGTATCCACCGGCGACCGGGTGACGGTGTTTCCTGCGTCGGCGGTGATCTGCGGTAAGTGCCTCTACTGCCGGTCGGGAAATTTCCTGTTCTGTCCCACGCGCCGCGGCATGGGGCATGGCGTCAATGGGGCGTTCACGCGCTACGCCGTGGTGAGGGAAGATCAGGTCTATAAAATTCCGGAGAGCTTCAGTTTTGAAGAAGCCGCGCTGAGTGAGCCGTTCGCCGCCGCCACCCACGCGGTGTGCGACATCACCCAGCCGCAGCCGGGCGACATCGTCTTGCTGTCCGGGCCGGGGCCCATCGGTCTCCTGTGCCTCAAGCTCCTCGTTTCGATGGGGATTCAAACGATCGTGGCAGGATTGGGAATGGACAACGCGAGGCTGGAATGCGCCCGCCAGATCGGAGCCGCGCGGGTGGTGAATGTCGAAAGCGAAAGCCTGCTCGAGGTGGTTCGGCAAGCCACAGAAGGAGCCGGCACCCATATCGCGATCGAAGCGGCCGGAAGCACGGCTTCGCTGCGCAACTGCCTGGAAGCGGTTCGGCCGATGGGGCGGATCACGCAAGCGGGCATCTTTGGCCGAAACGTTGATGTACCGCTCGACCTTTTAGTTCACAAGCAGCTTCAGTTGTTCGGGTCCGTCGGCTACACTCCTCGAACCTGGGACCGCGTTATGAATGTCTTTGCCCATGGTAAGGTCAGACTGCGCGACTTGATATCCGACGTGCTCCCTCTCTCCAAGTGGGAACAAGCGTTTGACGCCTGCGACAAAAAACGCGGCATTAAGGTACTCATCACTTCACAGGATGGCGAATGAAGCGGCTGAAGTACGGAATCGTCGGAGCGGGCTTTGTGGGCCCCCACCACATTGAGGCGGTGCGCCGACTGGGATTTGTGGAAATCGCCGCGCTCGCGGATGCCAATTCAGATCTCGCCCGGCGAAAAGCCGCCCAGTTGTTCGTGCCGCGCGCTTATGGCAGCTACGAAGAACTGATCGCCGACCCCGCGATCGATGTCGTAGACATCGCAACCCCCACCTGGCTGCATCATCGCATTGCCCTGGCCGCGATCGCCGCCCGAAAACACGTCATCGTTGACAAGCCCATGGCCACCACGGCCGCCCAAGCGCGTGAAATGTTGGAAGCGGCGCACGAGGCCTCGGTCGTGAACGCCATCACCTTCAATTATCGTTACTTCCCGGTGGTGCAGCAAGCGCGCGTGATGATTCACCGTGGAGACGTAGGCCAAGTCCGGTTCGTTCATGGCCACTACATGCAGGACTGGCTGCTCTATGAAACGGACTTCTCATGGCGGCTGGAACCGGACAAGGCGGGCCCAGCCTGCGTGGCGGGCGACGCCGGCGCGCACTGGTTCGATTTGGCGCAGCACCTTACAGGTCTACGCGTGGAGAGCGTGCTGGCGGATTTGACTACCGCCATCAAGATACGAAAACGTCCTGTAGCGGAGTGGCGGGAGGCGTTCGCAGAGAACTCTGGCGGGGCCACGGAGAACTTCACCGTCATGGTGGACGACCTCAGCAGTGTCTTGCTCCGCTTCAACAACGGGGCGGTCGGCAACTTCTTCGGCTGCCAGCTTTGCGCCGGGCACAAAAACGACTTGCGGATCGAGGTCAACGGCTCCCGTCATTCGCTTGCGTGGGAGCAGGAACGGCCGGGCGAATTGTGGATTGGACGCCGGGGCGCCAGCAACGAGACCTTCCTCAAGGATCCTGCTCTTCTGGACCCTTCGGTTCGCCACTATGCCGCACTGCCAGGTGGCCACAATGAGGCTTGGCCGGACGCTTTCCGGAACCTGATGCGAAATGTGCTGACCTTCATTGCCGAGGGGCGAGACCCGGCCTCGGCGGACGGCGAGTTGTTTCCGACCTTTGCGACCGGGTACCGTGTCGCCGCGATCGTTGACGCGCTGGTTCGTAGTCAGCGGCAGGGCTCACATTGGGTGGAGGTTGACTACCGATGACCGACGCTGAAGTCAGCGAATTGCATGCCATCGCGGCGCAGATGCGCGTAAATATCCTGCGCATGATCCAGGTTGCTGGTTCGGGACATCCGGGTGGGTCCCTCTCCGCCATTGACATCGTGGCGTACCTCTACTTGCGCCAGATGCGCATTGATCCCGCGCGGCCGAAGTGGGAGGAGCGTGATCGGTTCGTCTTGTCGAAGGGCCATTGCGCACCCGCGCTTTACGCGGCGCTGGCGGCGCGCGGCTACTTTGCAGAAGACGTACTGTGGACGCTGCGCGATATCGGGAGTTTGCTGCAAGGGCATCCGGACATGAAGGGCGCTCCCGGCATCGATATGACCAGCGGTTCGCTGGGGCAGGGTTTCTCAGCGGGCACCGGCATCGCGCTGGGCGGAAAATTCCAAGGCAAGGACTTTCGCGTCTACGTCATGCTGAGCGACGGCGAGAATGAAGAGGGCATCGTGTGGGAGGCCGCGATGTCGGCTGCCCACTATAAGCTCGACAACCTGGTGGCCATTGTCGACGCCAACCGGCAGCAAAGCGACGGCTGGATCACCGGGATCATGACCGTCGAACCGCTTGAGGAAAAATGGCGCGCCTTCGGCTGGGAGGTTATGCGCATTGACGGTCATGACTTCCGTCAAATCGAGAAGTCGCTGCGGTGGGCCATGGAGCGTGCCGGCAAACCGCACGTTGTCATTGCCAATACGGTTAAAGGTAAGGGAGTAGCTGAAATGGAGAACAATCCCGGCTGGCATTCCCGCGCTATGACGGTGGAAATGCTGGAGGCATACACCCGCGAGGTTTTGAGCGGAGGGCACAATGACCGAGCCGCAACCCAACCGTGAGATGTACGGCAAGACGTTAGTGGAGCTGGGTGAGGCCGATCCACGGATTATTGTCTTTGAAGCGGATATTGCCAAATCGACGAACACGTGGCGGTTTCGCGACCGCTTCCCGGACCGCTTCTTCCAAGCCGGAGTGGCGGAACTCAATATGGTCTGCATGGCTGCCGGCGCCTCGACTACCGGGCTGATTCCGTTTTGCAGCACCTTCGTGGTCTTCGCGAGTATGAGGGCTTGCGAAGGGGTGCGCACCTCCATCGCTTATCCCAAGCTGAACGTCAAGATAGTCGCGACCAACGCAGGTGTGGAGATCGCCGGCGACGGCCCCACCCACCAGGGCACTGAGGACCTGGCGATTCTGCGCGCCATGCCGAATATGACGGTGCTCGCGCCTTCGGACCCGGTTACCACGCGCAAGGCGACGCTGGAGATCGCGCGGCATTACGGCCCCTGTTACATGCGGCTGGGAAGGCAAATCCGCAAGGTCCTCTACGCGGAGGGCGCGCCTTTCGAGATCGGCAAGGCCATACGGCTCCGGGAGGGAGATGACGTCGCCATCGTGGCTTGCGGGAACATGGTCGAGGCCTCTCTTCTGGCGGCGGACACGTTAGCAGACGAAGGCATTCAGGCGCGCGTTCTGGACTGCCACACCATCAAGCCGATCGACCGTGAGGCCATTCTGTGTGCGGCGCGCGAGACAGGCGGTATCGTCACGGCGGAGGATCACAACATCATGGGCGGCCTGGGGTCGGCGGTTTGCGAAGTGGTCGCGGAGAGCCATCCCACCCACGTGCGCAGGGTCGGCCTGCGCGATACGTTCGCCAGTTCGGGGCGCGACTGGCAAAAGCTGCTGGCGCATTATCATATCGATCACCTGGAAATTGAAAAGCAGGCGCGCGATCTCGTGAAATCTCGCTCTGCGGCGGTCTGAGGAGGAAACCAGTCGTTAGGTACCTTGTTGGCGAGGTGAGCATTCCTTCCGCAAAAGAAACCTCCAGGCTGTTTTTTGCCAGTTGCGTGGCCTTAACCGCCACCGCTATGACTTTTGGAGTGCGCGCCGATATCCTGGACGCTCTGGCCGGCCGCTTCCAATTCTCCCGGGAACAGATCGGGTGGGTCGCGGGGGCGGCGTTCTGGGGCTTTACGGTAGCGATGTTCGCCGGTGGCCAGCTCTGCGACCTGCTGGGCATGCGACGACTGATCTTACTGGGGTTCTTTGGACACGTCCTGGGGATTCTGCTCACCGCCGGCGCGGGGGGCTTCTGGACGCTCTACACCGGCACGCTCTCCATCGGCATAGCCAACGGGGTTATTGAGTCGGCGCTGAACCCGTTGACGGCAACTCTTTATCCTGAACATAAAACCGAGCGCCTTAACGCCATGCAC
>JASHTO010000531.1 GCA_030040515.1 Terriglobia bacterium | reverse complement strand
TCCGCGAATGGACTACATCCAGATCGAATGTTGCGATTGGAGCACCCTGTAAGACGCCCGCAACGCCGCCAACCACGATGAAGTTAATGCGTTTTCTTCGCAGTGCTCGGAGGAGTGCGAGATAATTCGGGGTTTCCACTGCGGAGCCTCATGATTGCACGGGCATTTTCCTGTGCGACTTTCAAGCGTTCAACTGGAGTGAGCGAAAGCATCCATCGAATTAGCGTCAGATCCACCCCATCACTGCTGTGCGTGGACGACCGGGAGCCGGAAAGGGCTTTTGCTCCCTTCCTGAATCTGCGCTGTTTGGATGAATTCACGCGCATTCAGCCCGATTATATTACAATCGGCGGAAGTCTAGGCAGCTTCGCCTTCTTCCCCGCGCGGTTCCACAATGTGGGTCGCGAGCAATACGACCACGAGTGCCGTCATGATTGCGCAGAGTGTGGTCACGGCTCCGTACCCTGAGTTCTGAAAGAGCACTCCGCCCACGTAAGCGGTGGCGCCGATTCCCATCTGGGACGCAATATTCCGCAAGGCAATGAATGATCCGCGCTGCGCGGCGGGGACCATTTCCGTCATCAGGGCCGTCAAAGGCCCCTGGCGGAATGCCGCGCCCAGGCTGGCAAGCGCAAACACGCCGAGCAAGGCGATTCCCCAGGGTAAGAACGGGACGAATACAACAGCAACCGCCAGCAGCACATTGCTGGCGATGCAGATGTCGCGTTTCCCCATCCGGTCGGAAAGAATTCCACCCAAGGGTGCGGTCAGAACCGCCACGCACCCGCCCAGCATAAAAACCCAGCCGATGGTGCGCGTTGGAAGGCCAAATTTGATGTTCAGCCACTCCCCGATGTAGGTCAAGAATCCTACCAAACCTCCCGACACCAGGAAGGAAATCACCAAAGCCGCAGAGGTGTCGCGGCGGGAGAGGAATGAACGAAAGGATTGGCCTACCCTTCGCAACTTGTCACCTGACGGCTGAGGGTTTAATCGCTCGGGAGGCAGCCGGAACGAGGCCAGCGCGCAAACCACCGCAAGACCTGCGAAGAAGAGGAACGACCGTTGCCAGCCGAAGCGGTCGGCAATCTGCGCGGCAATCGGCACACCGAGAATGGGCGCGGCGAAATAGGCCGTGGAGATCAACCCGATGGCCCGTCCGCGAACGTTGTAGGCGAACCAGTCCGCAGCGAAGGTGACCGAGCAGGTTGAGAGCGTTCCCGCCGCCAGACCCGTCAGGACGCGGGCCAGCAAAAGCTGATTAAACGTGCGGCTCTCACTGGCCGCCCAGGAAGCCACGGCAAAAACCGCCGCCCCCGCCAGCAGAAATCGCCGCCGGCCGAAGTGGTCCGAAAGTGTGCCGGAAAAAAATGACGCTACGGCCGCCGCCACCGAATACACCACCACCAGGAGCCCCGCCGTTGAGACATCGACGCGGAGCGACTTGACCAAAGCCGGCAGGAGCGCCGCAATCATCTGGTTGTCGGCTAATCCCAGAAAGAGAAGGAGGAAGAGGATGGCAATAACGATGAGATCCATCGGGATTAGGGATGAGGGTTAAGGGATACGGGACAAGGGTAATTCAGCCTGCGGAATCTTCTGTCCGCCTCGCGGGCCTTTCCAGCTATCTTGATGGAGTCTACTTTCCCGCCATCCATGTTCCCTTTCCCCTTATCCCGGCTTCAATCAAAATGATGCAAATCCAGCTTAACCGCCGCCTTGTCTGAAAAATCCATCACGCCCGCGGCGGCAATGCCGATCGCCACCACGATCGCATCGCTGATCTCGTGCTTGGTAATCCCCAGCTCAAGCGCCTTCTTGACGTGCCCTTCCAGGCAGCCTTCGCATTTGGCAATCAGCGAGCAGCCAATGGCGATCAGCTCTTTGGTTTTGAGATCCAGGGCGGACTCCTTGAAATAACCTTCCTTATAGAATTGAAGGTAAATATTGCGCAACCGCGGTTCAATCATACTCATTGAAGGTGGCGGACTTTTCTTTCCCATGGGGTCATCGTTGGCCATGCCGAAACCTCGCTCCTTGATTTTTTAACCGGATCCTGTGGCGCTCAATCCTTGCAAATCCCCGCCTCAACGTGAGAGGGCCGTCGGTTGCTCCGCAGGCTCAGCAGGAAGTGAGGTGAGCAGCTCGGGCATTTCGATCCGAATGGCAGTTCCCTTCCCCGGCTGGCTGTCAATCTTTATGGCAAAATCCTGGCCATAGACCACCTTCAGGCGTTCGCGCACGTTGCTGATGCCGATACCGCTCTCGTACACCTCCGTCTGCCGATGCTCGGAGATGCCCACGCCGTCATCGAGAACCTCCACCGTCAGGCGCCCATTGCCATGCCGGGCCCGCAGGGTGATTACACCGCCCTCCACCTTGGGCGCAATGCCGTGCCGCAGGGCGTTTTCCACCAGCGGTTGCAGAATCATGCTGGGCACGACCATGTCCAAAGTCTCCGCATCAATCTCCTTGCGGATATGCAACTTGTCGCGCCCGAACCGCACGACTTCAATATCCAGGTAATCGTCAATGAACTCCAACTCCTGCTGGAGAGGTGAGAAGTGTACCTGAGCTTTCAACCGCCGGCGAAGAATGTTGGAAAGCTTGTGAAGCACGTCGCGCGCCGTATCCGGATCAAAGCGGATCAGCGAGGAGATGGTGTTCAGCGTATTGAACAGGAAATGCGGATTGATCTGGCTGATCAGCGCGTCCATGCGCGCCACCAGGAGTGTCTTTTCCTGCTCCTCGAGCTTTCGCTCCATACGCGTGGTATTCCAGATACGCACCGGCAGGCCCACCGCAATCAGTGTGGCCAGCACCATCAGCACGCGTGTCCAAAAATGCGGCGAACTCGGATAGAACAGCGTGCCGCGTGAAATGTGGCCAACATACATGCGGGTGATTTCCAGAAGGATGCAGAGGAGGGAGAAGAGTACCTGCCAGTCAATGGCCGGATGACTGAATCGCTGGCGGATGGAACGATAGAGGCTCAGGTCAATCGAGGGCGAAAACTTCCAGATCTCCTCTTTGTCCGGACAAACCCAGCGAGCCGTGCCCGCCGCCACCGCATAGAGCGTGGCCATGAGGGGGGCCAGCACCTCGGGACGGTCGATCGGAATCATCCAGACCGGGACGCCCTGCGCTAATCCGGGAAAAAGCGACAGGAGGGCGACCCAAAAGGCAATCACCAGAACCGGCAGGTTGACGAGCAGAGCCACCGCCAGGCCAACAATCGTTCCGCCCAGCAAACCCGCCACCACGGTGATTTCCAAACTCAGATCCGCGGTCGCATAGCCGGCCAGCAGGCGCGCCAATACGCCAATCATGAACGGCAAACCCAGGAACGCCGCGAAACTGATTTTTTCACGCGGGCCGCGCTGCTCGATCATCAACAAACGCCGGAATTCACTGAAGCGCGCGATAAAGCCAGCGAGCAAGGCCATGACCGCCAGCTTAATGAGCAGGTCGACTACCGTGAAGTGCACGGGATTGGGAATGGCGAGGTTCATGCTTTACCCGCCGGTGGCGATAACTGTTCTGTCTTCCGGCTATTGTCGAAGGGCTGCGGGCGGGCGTCCACGCCGCCTCCCACAAAGTGTACCACTTCCAATTGATCGTCGGGCAGGATGATGGTTTCAGACCAGGCGGACCGGGGTGTGACCTGCCGATTGCGCTCCACCGCCACGCGATCGGCAGGCATCTTGAGCCATTCCAGCAGCGCGGCCAGGTTCAGGTTGTCAGGAACTTCGCGAAGTTCCCCGTTGAGTTGGATCTTGATCAAGGAGAGCTCCAATTCAGGCAGGTTGCGAGGGTTGAGGGGCGGGTTTAATCTCCCCGGCGCGAATGCGCGAAATGACCAAGCGGTGCTGCTCCTCCAGACGGCGCTTCAACTTCTCATCACTAAAGTCGGACGCGTCCAACAAGTCCTGGTAGGAACTCTTGTACTTGTGAACCACCGCGCCCTTCGTGTAGACCGTAGTATCGATTCCGGCATCCTTCCGGGGCTCGGTCTGGATGTGATAGACCACGCCCTCGTGTTTGATATCGGTGTTAAACCCCATCACCATGGCTCAATTCCCCGCACCCAGGAGTTCCCTGATATTTTCAACCTGATGTTACTGGCTACCTCCCCACGAGGCAAGAAAAAACTTGACACTCTTCGGACCGCCCCCGTATAGTTTTTAGCTCGGGCAAGACTCCTGGAAGTCCCTCTAAGTGACTGTAATGGCTAGAGTTTACATCCCGATACTGATTCAAGTGATTTGCGTCGTGGCGCTCGCCATAGGCATTCTGGGCCTTTCATGGTGGGTGGGGGTAAAGCGACCCTCTCAGGAAAAGCTGGCACCCTACGAGTGTGGCATCACACCCGTCGGCGATGCGCGAGGGAGTTTTTCCATCAGCTTCTACCTGATTGGAATGCTCTTCATTCTGTTCGAAGTCGAGGCGGTGTTTTTCTATCCTTGGGCGGTGGTTTTCAAGAGCCTGAGATGGCCCGGCTTCTTTGAAATGATTGTGTACATTGCGATCCTGTTTGCAGGCTATGTCTATATTTGGAAAAAAGGCGCTCTCGATTGGACCCGCTGATCATCGGCTGTAGGTGCGGTCGGATGATCAGCCGAACCATAAGACTGGGTCGTAGGAACCTTCCACCGGTCACTGATCATCAAAACATCTGGATCGCCTAACTGCCATTATCCTGTGTCCAGCCTTTGGGCGGAGGCCCGGTTAGCGGATTATTCGAATCTATGGCCGCTGATTTACAATCGTTCCCTGCACTGGTCAAGCTGCGAGAGTTCGACGCCGAGGCGGTGGAGGATACGAGCACCTTCCGGGGCGAGGTGACTCTCTATATCCGCCACGAGCGATTCATCCGAACCTGCGAGTTCCTTCGCGACGAATCGTTCAGCTTCCTGGCCGACGTCACTGCGCTGGATTTATACCCGCAAGAACCGCGGTTCGAGGTGGTTTATCACCTGCTTTCCCTTCAAAATGCCCGGCGGCTGCGCTTGAAGGTTCGAGTCAGCGGCGACGATCCGCACATGGCTTCCGCTTTCTCAGTTTGGCCTTCCGCCAATGCCTTCGAGCGCGAAGTCTTCGATTTGTTTGGCATCCGGTTTGATGGTCATCCCTTCCTCCGCCGCATGCTGCTGCCGGATGATTGGGAAGGCTACCCGCTGCGCAAAGATTACCCCACGGAGGGTTACCGCTAAATGCCCGTAACCCTCGAGAGAATTCCCGGTCACGAAGAGCGTGTCATTCTCAGCATGGGCCCGCAACACCCCTCGACGCACGGCGTTCTGCGCCTGGTGCTGGAGCTCGAGGGCGAAACCGTGGTGCGCGCCCTGTACGACATCGGCTACCTGCACACCGGCTTTGAAAAGTCCTTCGAGAGCAAGACCTATTCCCAGGGAATCACCCTGACCGACCGGATGGATTATCTCGCGCCGCTCTCCAACAATCTGGGATTCTGCCTGGCGACGGAAAAACTGCTGGGCCTCGAGATCCCGCCGCGCGCCCAGTGGATTCGCGTGCTGCTCACCGAACTGACACGCATCCAGAGCCACTTGGTGTGGCTCGGTACGCATGCCATTGACCTCGGAGCCATGTCCGTTTTCCTCTACTGTTTCCGCGAGCGCGAGGAGATCCTGCATATCTTTGAGGCCGTCTCCGGCCAGCGCATGATGACCAGCTATTTCCGCATCGGCGGGCTGGCGCTTGAACCGCCGCTCGGCTGGCTGAAGGGCGTGCAGAAGTTTGCGAAGAGTTTTCCGGCGCGCATTGAGGAATATGAAACGCTCCTGACCCGAAATCCCATCTGGCTCAGCCGGACGCAGGGCGTCGGGCACATTTCCGCTGAAGACGCCGTTGCCTACGGCCTTTCCGGCCCGTCGCTGCGCGGCTCCGGCGTGGATTGGGACATTCGCAAGAAGGAACCTTACTCAAGCTACGAAAAGTTTGACTTTAAAGTCTCAACGCGCACGGAAGGCGACGTTTACGGCCGGTATCTCGCGCGAGTCGAAGAAATGCGCCAGTCGCTGCGCATCGTGAACCAGGCGATGGAGGGCCTGCCCGAAGGGCCGGTGAAGGCCAACGCTCCACACATCGTGATGCCGGAGCGCGAGAGCATGAAGACTTCCATCGAAGCCTTGATTTATCACTTCAAGATTGTGACCGAGGGCTTCCATCCGCCCGTGGGCGAGGTCTACCAGGCTATCGAATCGCCGCGCGGCGAGCTGGGCTTCTACATGGTCAGCGACGGATCACCGAAGCCCTTCCGCTGCCACGTGCGCGCGCCTTCCTTCGCAAATTTGCAGGCGCTGCCCAAGCTCATCGAAGGCCGCCTGATCGCTGACGTAGTGGCGTGCATCGGGACGATTGACATCGTTCTTGGAGAAGTGGACAGATAAAAACAAAAGAGTAAAGGATAAAAACTAAGCTGGCCACACAAAATAATGCGCATAATCCCTGTCCGGGGGCATGGGTAGCCACGGTCAGGGCTTTTCTGACCGTGGGTTGGCGAGTCGTGGACAAACCCACGGTCAACCCGCGCTGCGAGTTGACCGTGGCTACCCCGGCGTGCCGCACAATTCAGCGTGTTATTTTGTGTGGCCAACTTAGGAGCGTGCGTCTGAATCGAGGCTCTGAAACCTTCATAACGAGGAGAATCACATACAAAATCCCGGGTAGCCGAAATTCAGCCTTTACCCTTTACCCTTTTCTTTATGCTTTCTGACTCGCTGCTGAAAAAATTCGACCAACTTATCGCCCGCTACCCGCTCAAGCGATCGGCGATGGTGCCCTTGCTTCTTTACGCCCAGGATGAAGTGGGTTGTGTAAGCGATGAAGTCATTGCCGAAGTGGCGCGGCGCGTGGACGTTCGGCCCATCGAGGTCATCGAAGTAATCGGCTACTACTCCATGCTGCACCGCAAGCCGCTGGGCAAATACAATTTTCAGGTGTGCACCAACATTTCCTGCATGCTGCGCGGGGCAGACGAGGTTTTTGAGCATTGCAGCAATAAGCTGGGAATCAAACATAAGCAGACGACGGCGGATGGCCGGTTTTCGCTGGAGGAAGTTGAGTGCCTGGGAGCGTGCTGTGGCGCGCCCGCCATGCAGGTGAACTACGACTTCTACGAGAACCTGACTTCGGCGAAGATCGACGCAGTGATCGACGAATTGAAGAGAAAGTAAGAGCGAAAATCGAAATTCGAAACTCGTATGCCGCCCGCGAATCTCGAGTTTCGAATTTCAAATTTCGTTACTTAACTATGCCCGGCTACAACAATCCGATGGGCAACAGCCCGCTGGAAGTGAAGGTCATCAGCAAACGATTTGGCTTGCCCGACTCCACTTCCCTAAAAACCTACATCCAGAATGAAGGTTATGAGGCTTTGAAGAAAGCCCTGGCCATGACGCCGGACGACGTCATCAACCTGGTAAAGAATTCAGGGTTGCGCGGCCGCGGCGG
>JASHTO010000530.1 GCA_030040515.1 Terriglobia bacterium | reverse complement strand
CTCGGAAACGGCGATGTGGTAAGTCACAAACCTGCTGATGATTCGATCCGCCCAGAAACGGCTCTTCCATCCCTTCCGCCACCGCTCCGCGCCGTGAGAAGTTTCGATAATGACGGGCACACGGCACATCCAGCCCAGGGGAGAAGCCACGAGGCTGCTTTGAAACATGTGCGTGTGCAGGATTTGGATCCGATGCTCCCGGAGGATTCGAGCGAACTGCATCGCCGCGCGGCAATTGGCCGGCTGCTCCAGCATGCTCCAAATGACCCGGACGTCCGCCGGCAGAGCGTGTTCCATCTCCTTGTACAGCTTCGGGTGGCACGCCAGGAAGGGTTGGAATTGCCGGCGGTCCAGCCCGCGCAGCAGCGTGAGCATATGCTCTTCCGCGCCCGCGTAGACGGTGGTGTTGATGAAATGCAGAACCCGAATCCTGGATTCACTCATGACTCACCCCGCAGGCCGCTTCCGCCATCATGGGATAAAGGTCGGCGATGGTATGCATTTCCGAGGCGGGCGACCGGTTCGAGAGGAATACCGCGTCGGAATAGGGATCAGCGGGGTGATAGCCGTGCATACCCGTCGGATTCCATCCCTTGCCGTTGAAGTCGCCTTGCGCGATCAGCCAGCCGGGATGAAGAAGGAAAATCAACTCTCCATACCTCCGGTCCGGGAAGAAGATGCCCAACTGTTCCAGTTCCGCGTCCGGAAGGATGCGCCCGCAGGGCAGTGCAGCCAGCAGCGCGGTGATTTTCTCTCGGGTACCCTCATTGAAGAACCAGAACCGCCCCATCGTGGAGTCGTAAACCGCCAGATAGTCCCCCGGCATCGAGAGCCCCGTCGCCGTAATTTCCTTCACCAGGTCAAATCGGTGCTTCACCGGTGTCATTCCATGGTCAGAGCAAATCATGAACGTCACATTGCTCGAGGATTTTTGTGCGGTTCGAAGCAAGCCCTGGAGCTCCGCTTCGTACCACGAAAGCCGGTGCCCGACGCCTTCGCTATCCAGGTCCTGAAAATGCAGCACGCCATCCAATTCCGAGAGGTAAATAAAAAAGAATTTCGCCGCAGAACCTTGCAGATCCTTTTTGGCTTTGCGCAGGATTTGCTGATCCGTCAAATCGTGATAGGTGTAAACCTGATAGGGGACTTGGCGCTTTGCCAGATTGTCGAAAATGGAGGGAACGGGGTCAATGCCCCGCGGACCGTAAATGTTTCGCCGCTCGACCCAGTTGAACCAGGGAAGGAATCGGGGGCTCACGCAACATTCGAACAAGGGTCCCAAGCCGAAAAGGTGGCGGCCCATTTCCTTTAAAACCTTCTTGGTAATCCGGTGCTCAAGCACGGCGTCGGGCAGGAATTGCAAGCCGCGGAGCCACCGAAACGGTGAGCCGGAGGGATCAAAATAGAACAGATTCCAATGACCATGGAACGCGGGCGTAGAGCCCGTAAGAATCGTGGGGATCGCCCCCGAGCTGTACCCCAAAACCGTCCGCAGGGGCTGGCGATAGGGCAACTCGTCCGCGAGAAACCTGTACCTCTCAACACAGGGCCATCCCAGCGCATCAATCAGCACAACGATATGAAGAGGTTGATCGTTTCTCACTGCACTTCTCCCGACACTTGGACAGTCAATGCCCCCGGATTAAGGCGAAGAAAAAGCTGTTTGGGCAGGTAGAGCAGCGCCTGTCGCAACAACGCTGCGGCATAAGGCCAGATTTTGCGCGCCAACAGGCTTTCGAACCTTTTGCAACTCATCTGACGATGAATGGCCATGCGGTTGATTTCAGCCTCCCCCATCCGTGCGGGCCAGGGTCGGGAGGTGCAAACTGCACTGTAGCCTCCCGAGAGAGCCTCTCCAATGACACGCGAGTTGACCAGGCCATAAGGCACGGACAAGAATTCCACCGGGCGCCCAATCTGGTCCTCAAGCAATCTTTTCGAATGCCCTAGCTGCCGGCTGAGCTCTTGTGGAGAGAGGTGAGTGAGGTCCACATGCTCGTGGCCATGCGATTGAATCGACATTCCCGCCTTCTGCAATTCGACAATCTGACTCCAAGTGAGGTATCCGCGCGAACCGACGAAAGCGGTATTGATAAAGAAATCCGCGCGGAAGCCAAATTCCAGCAAAAGAGGGTAAGCCACCGTGTAGTCGGTGGCGTGGCCGTCATCAAAGGTTATGGCGAGTGGGGAAGACCCCTGGGGATAATTCTTGACCCACCAGAGATCACGCACGGGGGCTACGAGATAGCCGCTCGAAAGGATCTTCTCAAGCTGGCCGGTAAACTGAGGCGCGTCAATCCAATATTTCCCCTCCGCTTTGGGAACGGGTCCTGTTTCCGGTCCCGCGATGCCGTGGTACATCAGGACTGGCACGCCCGGAGGTTGGGAATTTCCGTGGGACACATCCCCCATGTTCAATGCGCTTTTTGCCATATACCTTGATCCTTTCCCAGCAACCAGCGGACAAGTCCGACTGCGAATGCCAAATGCATGGCAACTAGGTAGTAACAGAGAGTGGCGAACCGCAGGCGCAGTTTCTTTCCCCGGATTGCAAAGCCGGTCAGCGCGCCAAGGTAAAAGGCAATCTGGGCTGCAAGGAGCGCTGCGTAAGGCTCGCGCTTGACGAGAAAGAGGTTGCTGACCAGCATTCCCAGAAGGAAAAAGGGAAGCACCCACCGCAGCAGCTTATGTGAAAAGAAGGCCCAGCAAGTCAGGCTGTCTAAAGGCGTGCACGCAAGAGCCCGAAGGGCCTTGAAGCTTCCCACGGCCAGCCGCACGCGGCGTGTAAATTCACCCTTTACTGAGGCTGCCGCAACATCGATGGCCACCGCCTCCGGATCGTAGACGACTCGGAATCCTTCTTTTCGGCAGTGCATGGGGATCACAAAATCCTCAATGATCGTTCCGGGTTCCAGGGGGTGGTAGCATTTCCGCCGAAGGGCATAAAGGGCGCCGCTGGCGGTGAGCGTGGCTCCCAGGCGCGCTTCCATCAACCTCAACATGCCTTCGTATTTCCAGTAGAGGCCTTCGGTCTCGCGGGATTCCGCGCTTCGGCTGAATTGCAACGCCCCGCATACCGCGCCCACCCGAGGATCGCCAAAGTGGCGCACCAATTTCCGAACCGTGTCGGGAACGAAGAGGGTGGCGGCATCGGAGAAGATCAAAAGGTCATTTTTCGCCGTTTTCACACCCCGGTTCAGTGCTTGGGCCTTGCCACCCCGAACCGGTAGGATGATTTTTCGGACATTCAACTCATTCAGAATGGCGTTGGTTCCGTCGGTTGAACCATCGGAGACAATGAGGACCTCAAGTTTTTCCGCCGGATAGTCGATCAACCCGAGGTTCGAAATCCTGGCAGGAAGAGCTTCCTCCTCGTTGTAGGCGGCAATGATCAGGCTGACGGCGGGAAGGTCGTCGTCGGGGAGGTCGGGCGCGCGCCGCGA
>JASHTO010000046.1 GCA_030040515.1 Terriglobia bacterium | reverse complement strand
CTCGATGGTGAAAAATGGATAACAGCGAGGTTACATTACAGCCGTTGCCTACGGCGGCCGTGGACCGTTTACATGATTACGAGCGCTTGAAGCTTGAGTTGGCGTCGATACTTCGACAGATGCTGGCGTTGATCAACAGTCAGCGCAATTCCGAAGGATATCGAAAATGCCAGGAACTACTCGCAAGACTTGCAGATGATCGCTTTACTCTCGCGGTGGTTGGACAGTTCAGCCGGGGAAAAAGCTCGTTGATGAACGCAATCCTGGGAATGGATCGCCTCCCCGTGGGTCTGGTTCCGCTGACTTCCGTCATTACTAAAGTCGCATATGGAAATCCTGAGCGAGTCATAATCCAGTACGCCGGCAGTCAATTAAGAACCGAGGCCCGCATCGACGAACTGCCCGAGTATGTTACGGAGTCCGGAAACCCGGGCAACGAGAAGGAGATTGCCGCAGCCGAGGTCCAACTTCCGTCGGATTTCCTCCGGCGTGGACTGTATTTTGTTGATACGCCAGGCGTGGGGTCGGTCATCACGGCAAATACCATGACCACCGAAGCGTTCTTGCCGAGTGCGGACGCGGTCATCTTTGTAACCAGTTTCGATTCCCCTCTCGGCCGTGAGGAGCTCGAATTCCTCCTCAAAGTCCGGGAGCATGTGGGGAAGATTTTCTTTGTGGTCAATAAATCGGACCTTGTGTCGCCCTCCCAGCGTGAGCAAGTGCTTGCATTCTTACGGAACAAGCTGAAGGCCGTGCTTTCTTTATCAGAGCCACGGCTCTTTCCAGTCTCTGCTTTGCTTGGATTGCGGGCAAAGCTTACTGGATCTGCAGAGCAACTGGAGCAGGCGGGGCTGCCGGAACTTGAAGAAAGTCTCACTGAATTCTTGACGAGTGATAAGACTCTCGAGTTTTTATTGCGGACTTGCAAACTCGCAATGTCGCTTGGGGGAGAGCTTCAAACGAATTCCAGTTCTCCAAATCCTCCCAGCGAAAACAACTTATCTCTGACGAAGGAACGAAAGACAACGCAGGACGCGACCCACGCCTCATTTTCGGAACTTCTCGACAGTTTGTGGGAGTTCCGGAAAAGCTTGGTTGAAAAATCTCTGATAAAAGAGCAAAAAAACGCTCTTCCCCCGAGGCCCCACCAAGGAATACCTGACGCCGAATTGATGGAAGCGACGCGCCAACCCTGCATTGTGTGCTCTTACACCGCCGACGTCATGTTTAAGTTTATGGCGAAATTTCAATTTGAGATCCTCGTAAACGCAGAAACGAGATCGCAATTGGCAGAAAATGGAGGGCTATGTTCACTTCATACCTGGCAGTATTCGGGAATCGCATCACCCCAGGGGATCTCCGGGTCCTACTTCAAAGTCTTGATGACGCTCAGCCGTAAGCTGAGCGCGCTCACTGAAAGCGAATCTTTACAGGTTGATGGCCTTCACACGAAGAATCTCGTTACGAATGCCAAGAAGTGTCGCGCGTGTCGCGAGCAACAAGTAACCCAAGAAAGAGCAATTCAAAAAATCCTGGACGATTTCGCCACCCAGCATGAGGCCTTGGGTGGCGCGCTCCCCGTCTTGTGCCTTCCTCATTTGAGTTTGCTGTTAGAGAAGGTCAGTAATCTATCGCTCGCGAAACGTTTGATTGCGTTTGAATCGGCGTTGTTTGAGCGTCTAGCAGAAAATATGGAGAGGTACGCTTTGAAGCACGACGCCTTGCGCCGGCATCTGCAAAGCAAAGATGAAGAGGTAGCATATCACCGGGCGCTCAGCCAGTTGGTTGGAGATAAGCGCCTCAATTCACCATGGCAGATTGAGTACATCCTGTAAACCCCGCTCCGCCAGGACAATTGAAGAAATTAGCACCATAAGAGCCCAATAAATTGTTAGACAGCCTATATTCACGAGTGGTGTCGCAACCGCCGCAGGATGAGCAGTCGACATTTGCGCAACCGAAATCACTGTACGTCTGAATACAGTCGCCACAGGACTGTGCGTTCAGACTGGGCACGTGCCACCGATGGCGAGAACCGACAAACCCCCAAGAAGGACAAAGAACCTCATTTGGCGGATGTGTTGTTTCATTGTTGCCTTCCCTCTGGTTACGGGGGTGGGACAGCACAGCGACGGTTTTTACCACCTGCGTTGGGCCCCAGGCCGAGTCGCCGGCTTTGCGGGGAGCAAGAATACCTTTACACGCATGCAAAAGCGGGCGGGAGTATCGACAGCAGCGTGTCGGAAACTACCGTGATCCTTCCAGCGCCGCGGAAACCCCCGCCCAACCGGCCTGCCGCACCGGTTGAGTAGTTCCCGGGGCGTGCCGATTGACGCCTCCAACCGCCCACAGACCTATTCAATCGCTCAAACGCGATTCTTAGGACGCGACACAGTCCTTTGCATTGCCACTGTTGTTGTGGTATATTTAAACACAGTTCGGTGATGGAGTTCGCCCAAGCAACCACCCGCAATAGCGGGTTAATGACTCCTGTCATGACTTCGGGTCGCGGCAGGGGTTTTTTGTTTTCGGCCTGCCGCCCTATAGCCTACGAGGTTCGAATGAGATTTTACCTCGTTGCCGCACTTTGGGAGGGCTTGGCAAACTCCACCGCAGCGACGCCTGCTCTCAAACGAGTTGCCCGCACCCTCATCCGAAATTCCGTTGGCGAGATTTTCATCTTAGTTCTGGTTGTTGGATAGTCTCGCAATAAACTCTTGTGTGGAGGCAAATATGGCGGAAGCTCAAAAGCGAAGGCTTGAGATCCCTAGTGAGGAACGCCACCTGCTCGCTACTCATATTCGTATGCTGGAAGAATTCTCAAAGCGGCTTGCTGAACTTTTCCATCCATTTGAGTCAAGCCTTGTGCATCGCCTCCCCCTTTCTCACGAAAATGCTGAGCAACTGCAACGCGTGTACTCCCACCTGCGATCCCGTATTTCGCAAGCCGTTTGGGACCTTGGGCTGCCGCGGTGTAATGAAGACAGTCGCGAGGAGCTCGAATGCATCGTCGCTGAAATGGAGGAGACTCTTCAAGGTCTACTGAGTATTTCAAGTCGAGCAGGCACTCTCGGGGCCCTTGAGGCATACCTCACTCAACTGGTGGCGGACCTCCAACGCATTGTCAACGACATCGCCCGCGTGGCGGGTACAAAACCGGAAAAAGCATCGGCTGTCGGCTGCGGTGCATAATCATGAGTCATACCTGGGATTATAAATTCGCCTTCTATGTCGAAACCACCCTGGACGTGCCCCCGGAATTCCGTAATGCATATGATCGCCTCGTCGCATCGTACGGTCCGCCAGACTTTGCCCTATTTTCGCCCGCCCTAGAGGAATACCGGTTCTGGATTTCCAGTTGGCTTCCCCCCAGGATGATTCTCCTCTTTCCTGAATCCCTGGTCCTCCTTTCACTGGAAACACAGTCCGACCAGGTAAGTAGTTTCGAATGGTCTCACGACGATCTGCTAGGGTACGGCGAGGCAGATTATCTACTCAATTGCTGGTTCACCTTATATCCCAGCCACTCCGGCGATGGCGGAGTAAGAGTTCGATTTCCCGCCAGAGCCTCCGATAAGTTTATGTGCTTGGCGCACGTCATCCACCAGTGGCTTGAGAGAGAGGGCGATTCATTCAATAATCTGCTGCAATTACCGATGCCCATTCCGGGCCTACCGAGCAAATTCTTGAGTTTTATTGAAGCCCACAGCGAAATGGGCCAACCCTCGGAGTTCTTCTTTCAACCCGCCATGGAACATCGAGGAAAGGGTTATCGAAGGTGGGCCAATTTACTCCTAATTGTTGGTATGAATGGCATTTTCGTCCTTGCGGACGAGTGCCGGGGAGGATCCGTCGATTACGGATTGGATATGACTTATCTACCGCTGCACCGCGTGCGAAAGGTGGATTGGATGGAACAGGAGGGTCACCCGCCATCAATTCGGATTTATCTCAAGGGAGGGATGGGCGAACTCGCCCTTTCGTGGCCTGTCTTTACTGGCTTGAAAGCATACGCTCTTCGTTGGTCAAAGGTGACAAATTCCTTGGCCAATGCCTTAACTCGAGGGTGTACAAACCTTGAAATCCTAACGCAGGATCATCGTCAAGACAGAATTGAACCACCCCTTATCGAAGAGCAAGAAGAAAAAAATGCAAAGACCAGAAACTACTAGAGAACTTCTCCAACAGTTAGCTGACCCGAGCCGGTCCAGCCAGGCACTGTTTGCCCTCATGTTGAAAGGTAACGAAGGGATTCATGCACTTGCCGAATTTCTTCTTACTTCGAAGCCATCCAGCCTGCCTGAAGCGAGATTGTTGGCTGTGGAAGGCCTGGCTACCCTCAAGGGACCGGAGGCCTTAACCGCTCTAGTCTGCGTCGCTCGTGAACGTTTAGAGGAGATTACGGATCCCATCATCCGTTTGGCGGAGGAAACCGTTGCGAGTCGGGCAGCCGAAGCATTGGGGGACTTCGCAGATCCTCGTGCTCGGGAAGCGTTACTCGAGCTTGTGAAAGGCAAGCCGCTGATTGGTGTTGCAGAAGCGTTTGCAAAGGCTTGGGATGTCCGCGCCGTACCGTATCTGGTTTCCTGGCTTGGGGATGACTTCGTCGCGGAAGCCGCAGGCCGAGCCCTTCGCCATGGTGGGAGTTCGGCTTTTTCAACCCTCGTCGACTCGCTTCTCGACGAACAGGCTCGACGAGAAAACGAGCCTGGGATAAGCCAGAGGCGCCGCGCACGCATTCTCGAAATTCTGGACGACCTCATAGGGAGCGCCGAGTTGTACCTGATCGAAGACCTGCTCAACGACCCGGTCGAAATGGTGAGACTGAACAGCGCTCGGATTTTGCTCAACAAGGGGTCCGCCGCTCAGCAGAGTTGCGCCTTTCAAACTGCCCTTTTGCTCCTCGATTCTACAGAGCGCGCGGTCCGTGGACTTTCTGAGGAAATTCTCCTCGAGCACTTTGCCATGGGACATTCTCTTATTGAGCAGGAAATCCAACGACGAGAAGACTCCGGAGAATTGGCCGAGCAGTTCTTCCCCAGAGAAACCACTTTGCGAATCCTGCTTAGAATCCGAAGCAAGGGCAAAAAGATCATGGAGGCTCATCCGTGAAAGTGAGCGAGGAGGCCACCAGCAAATTGGTTCTTCGGTCGGAGCCACCCTGGCTCAACCGGAATGTCTTAGGAATGGGCATAGCAAGCCTGCTTTCGGATGCAGGACACGAAATGGCGACTGCGGTGCTTCCAGGGTTTCTTGCGGCATTGGGTGTGTCGGCTGCCGCCCTGGGTTTTATTGAGGGCGTCGCCGATTCGGTATCCAGTGTTGCGAAATTGTGTTCCGGCTGGCTCTCTGATCGCTCAGGCCATCGGAAGCCTCTCGCAGTGGAAGGCTATTTACTTACGGGCTTTTCGAAGGCTCTCTTTGCCTTCGCCCACGGATGGCCCCTAGTTTTTGTGGGACGAGTCCTGGGCTGGTTTGGGCGAGGAATTCGCGGTCCGCTTAGGGATGCGCTACTTGCTGCGTCGGTTCCTGCTGAGTCGCGGGGGAAGGCCTTCGGATTTCATCGGACTGGCGATACGCTGGGCGCGATCATTGGACCGATGGTGTCCGTCTGGTTGATTGCTCACTATCATGCGAGCTCCCAAGACCCGACAGCGCCCTTCCGGAAGGTCTTTCTCCTAACATTGATCCCTGGTATCGCCTCGGGTCTTGCATTTGCGAATTTTGTGTCGGAACAACAGGGTTCGCGCACTCCAATCCGGTTTTGGGCTTCGCTAAGATCGCTTCCACGCCCTTACCGGCGGTTTCTGTGGGGTTGTGGGATTTTTGGACTGGGCGACTACGCCCGAACCATGATCATCCTCGCAGCCACGCAACTGCTCAGCCCGACGTATGGCCTTACGGCCGCGACCCAGTTGGCCGCAATGTTCTATGTAGGCCACAACGTATTCTATGCCGGCTATTCTTACCCGATCGGCGCACTCTCCGACCGGCTGGGACGCCGCGAGTTACTCGTCGGTGGTTACTTAGCCGGCGCATTGTCCTCTCTAGGACTCGTCGCGGCATTCGTCTGGAAGCTTGACGTCGTAGTATTCCTCCTGGCCATGTTTGGCCTCGCAGGGCTGTCCATGGCCGTGGAGGATTCATTAGAAGGCGCGATGACAGCAGATCTCGTTCAAGAAAACCTTCGCGGTACGGCTTACGGAGTGTTGGGGACCATCAACGGAATTGGAGACCTTGTATCCAGTGGCATGGTGGGCATTTTGTGGACAGCTTTTTCGCCGATCGCTGCCTTCTTCTACGCCACAGTACTTATGGCGTCAGGGGCTCTGGTGATTCTTTATTGGAGCCCGCAGGAATGAGAAACCGTACTGCGGTCAAACCCTACGTTCAGCAATTCAATGAAGGTTCGAGTTGGCCGTCAGATTCAAATGGCGCGGGGGTGATGCCAAGACATGCAAAACAAAAGTGACCCGCCACCGCAGACTGGAACCCGATTTGCAACGATGCCGACGGCCGTCGTCGGTCGAGAAAACGAAGCTCGGCGCCTGACAGAAGCCGTTCTGAAAGGGGAGACACGCATAATTTTTGGTCCTTCCGGGATCGGAAAAACCGTTTTAGTGCAAAAAGTCATACGCGAGCTTTCGCCCGAGCATTCAAAACGCTGCCTTTACGTGGGGACATTCAAAGACTTACAAGACCTCTTGCGCCAGCTCATTTTTATGCTCTACGATTTCAAAGATTCAAACTTGAGGCAGCAACTGCATTCCGAGGGGGTCACAATCTTAACCTTTCCCAATTGGCTAAAGTCGCTCCCGAGCCCAAACCTGAGAGGCACTCTTTATCGCACAGTGGAACGGGGGGATTACCGAATATTTATCGACCACATCCCTCCTCTCACTCATCCTGTGGCCAAAATAATTAAAGAACTATTTTGGATGCGAAACGCACCTGTCTATTTGTCATTCTACGATGAAGTTTTTCAGAACCTTTACCGATTTCATCATTTTTTCCATTTAGGCGACCGTGAACGATTAACCTTGCAACCGCTACAACCGGAAGCGGCCTCGGAGCTGCTCGAATCGTGCATTGAACGATTTGGACTATCACACTTGGACCTCTCGGGATTCCGGGAGGACGTGTTGGAATTGAGCAAACAGGTTCCTGGAGCAATTGTAAAGATGTGTGCACTAGCGGCGGATCCGCGCTATCAATATGGATCTCAAGTCAAAGTAAGGTCGGTTTACATTGATTATCTGATGAGCGGGCACGGGTTACACATGCAGGAGTCATTGAGGGGACGCATACCCCAATAGGAAAGCAATCACAGCGTGGAATCGTGGCGATCACTGCAGAACAGGAATCGGGCGATGTCTTACTGATATGGAAATAACCAGGACTATTGCATTAATCAGCTTCGGGGCTATTGTGGGTGCGAATCTTCGCTACTTGGTAAGTGGCTGGCTGGCACGCCACCTGACTGCTTCTTTCCCATACGGTACGCTCGCAGTCAACACAACCGGGAGTTTTATCTTGGCGTTTTTCTTGGTTTGGACAACCGAGCGCGTATTGGCCTCCCCTCAATGGCGACTGCTCGTCGCTGTTGGTTTTTGTGGTGCCTACACCACCTTTTCGAGCTACACATTCGAGACGTTCGCAATGATGGAGCAGGGTCGACTGTGGGACGCAGGAATCAATTTCCTCGCCAACAATGCCCTTTGCTTTGTTTGCACAATCTTGGGAGCCGCACTAGCGAGGGCAATCTAATGAGCACGGACAGAACACTGCTTGTCAGCATTTACCTGAACGAAGCGGACAAATGGGAACATCGCCCCCTCGATCTGGAAATCCTCAGGTTTCTATTCGATTCAGGGTGTGCGGGCGGAACTGTGCTTCGTGGGTTGGCTGGCTTTACAAAGGGGAGTGGGATCGTGACCACTTCTCTCGTGGATGTGGGGAGCAAGCTGCCAGTTGTCGTGCAGTTCGTGGAGAGGTCTACGAAGGTAGACGAGGTCCTACCCACATTGCGCCGCATGGCTGGAAGGCGCCTCATTACCGTCCAAGAGGTTCAGGTGATTCCGCCTGAAGGTCTGCCTTACTGAATCTTGCAAAGTATAGTGACAACCGCTGTTGTAACGGCGGTCTACGACCGCCGGATTTTCGACGCTCATCGAGCGCCGCTACAGAAAATTATTGTCACTATATTTTGCAAGATTCAGTAAGTTCGCA
>JASHTO010000529.1 GCA_030040515.1 Terriglobia bacterium | reverse complement strand
GGCCAGAACGCCCTCGGCAAACGCCTCCGCTGGGGCGGCGGCCCGTGGCAAGTGGTTGTCGGCGTGGTCGGCAACGTCAACGAAGGCGGCCTGGACATACCCCCGGCGCCCCACGTATATCGGCCCTATTTACAGGTGGATGATCGCTTTCTCGAACAAGACCCGTTCGGGGACATGCGGGCTATGAACCTATCTCTGCGAACACACGAGGATCCGGCGTCTTTGGCTACCGTGGCGGTGGCGCAGGTTCATTCGCTCGACCCCGATCTGGCGGTGACCAAGATTCGCACGATGGAACAGGTGATGAGCAGTGCGGTCGCGGGGCCGGAATTCAACACTTGGCTATTGGGGACTTTCGCGGGAGCGGCACTCGTGCTGGCCACGATTGGCATCTACGGCGTGCTTGCTTATTCGGTGGCGCAGCAAACCCACGAAATCGGAATTCGCATGGCGCTGGGAGCAGAGAAGCGTGATGTGCTTAGGACTGTGGTTGACCGGGGATTCAAGCTGACCATCATTGGCGTGGCCATCGGCATGGCCGGATCTTTTGCGGTGACCCGCTTCTTGGCGAGCTTGCTCTATGGTGTGAAGCCGACGGATCCGTTCACATTCTTTGCAGGCACACTCGCGCTGGCGGGCGTAGCTGTGCTGGCGAGTTATATCCCCGCCCACCGCGCGACGAAAGTCGATCCCATGGTGGCGCTGAGGCATGAATAAGGCGGTGTCTTGTGGCGGGTGGTTAGCTGATTCCGTGACCAATCCTTGCGAGCAACTTTTTCGTGTGTTAGCTTTAACTTATGACTAGGTTGCTCGAGGACGCAATCCGCAAAGCCGACAAGCTCTCTGAGGACGAGCAAAATGCCCTCGCATCGCAAATTCTCGAGACGATTGAGGACGAGGAAGCTTGGAGAGAAGTCTTGCGGAAAAACTCCGGCAAACTCCGCAAGCTCGCCGCAAATGCTCTTGACGAGCATCGCCGCGGCGAGACACGACCTTTGGATGAAATCCTGTGATTCAGTCGCGCACGACGCGCGAATTCAGAGAGACTTTCTCGGCCCTCCCCGTAGATGTCCAAAGGAACGCGTGGCGTGCCTACAGGTTATTCAAAGCCAATGAACGCTATCCCAGTCTAAGGTTCAAGAAGGTCGACGAAGAGGCTAACATTTATTCTGTACGCGTCGGTTTAGGGTATCGTGCACTTGGAGTTTTGGAGGGTCCAACAATTGTTTGGTTTTGGATTGGCTCTCATGCTGAATGCGACCGTCTGCTGAGATAACCAATTCCCCTGGCAAGCCCCTAACCAAGAACGATGGCTATCCTTGCTTCCGCGGCGGGGCGGAGTGGATGGGTTCGCCGATCAGCGCGTGGGCGGCTTCCATCCAGGCTTCGGCCAGGGTTGGGTGGGCGTGAATCGTGTGCGCAAGATCCGCTGCGGTCAATTCCGCGCGGATGGCCACTCCTGCTTCCGCGATGATGTCCGTGGCATGCGGGCCGACGGCGTGCGCTCCCAGAAGCTGATCGGTTTCGGCGTCCGCGACCCATTTCACGAAGCCGTGCGGCTCGCCCATGGCCAGCGCCTTGCCGAGCGCTCCAAACAGATATTTTCCGGTCTTGATTTTCCTGCCCTGCTGCTGCGCTTCCTGCTCGCTCAGGCCCACGGTGCCGATTTCAGGCGTGGTGAAGATGCAGTTGGGCACCACAGTTTCGTTCTTGTGCAGATAGCTGCCGCAGGCGTTTTCCGCCGCAACCAGTCCCTGCGATGTGGCAGCGTGGGCGAGCAGCGGGCCGCCGGTGATGTCTCCCACCGCGTAAATAGTGGCGACGCGCGTGCGGCCGTAGGCGTCAACGTCCAGAAATCCGCGCGCGTTGGGCGCGAGCCCGGCGTTTTCCAGTTTCAATCCTTCCAGCACCGGCTTGCGGCCCAACGCGACGAGCAATAAATCCGCTTCCAGAGTTTCCTGTCCCGCGCGGCCGCGCACGCCGCGACCGTCCGCAGTGATTGCTTCCAGCGTCACTCCGGTCAGGATTCGAATGCCCAGGTTTTTCTCCATGTGGCGGCGCAGCTCGCGGCGAACGTCGGCGTCAATCGTGGCGATGATGTCCTCGAGTAGCTCCACCATCGTCATCTTCACGCCCAGTTGCGCCAACATGCAGGCGAATTCGCAGCCGATGATGCCGCCGCCCAGAATCAGTGTGCTGGCCGGTAGAGCGCGCAAGCCGAGAAAGCCGCGGCTTTCCACGACTCGCTCGTGACGCGGCAAAAATCCCGGCATAGCGGAGGCTGTGCCCGTGGCAATGATTGACTTTCCGGCGATCAAAACCTCAGTCGCGCCGGCCGATTCCGCCTGAATGCGATTGCGGCTCTGGTACGAAGCGCTGCCCTGAAAAACCGTCACGCCATTGGCCTTCAGCAATTGCTTCACGCCGTTGCGCAGTTTCTGAACCATCTGGTCCTTGCGGTCGGCCATGGCGGCGTAATCAAAGGACGCGCCCTGCACGCGCAGGCCCATGGACTCCGCGGCTTTGATGCGTTCGAGCAATTCCGACGACGCAATCAAAGTTTTGGTGGGGATGCAGCCCCAATTCAAACACGTGCCGCCCAGTTCTTCCTTCTCGACAATCGCCACGCTCGCGCCCATTTGCGCGGCGCGAATTGCCGCAGGGTAGCCGCCCGGTCCGGCCCCAATCACCACTAAGTCAAACGCTGCCACAGGCTTGTCTCCTCAAGGTGTTTTCGAATGGTATTCAGGAAGCGCGCCGCCAGCGCTCCGTCAATCAGGCGATGATCGCTCGAAAGCGTCATCTTCAGCGTCGTGCGCACCACCACCTGATCGTTCTTTACCACAGCCCGCTTCGCGCCGCTCGCGACGGCCAGAATGGCGCTCTCCCCGGGGTTGATAATCGCCGTAAAGTTTTCCACGTCCAGCATGCCCATGTTGGAAATCGTGAACGTGCTGCCGGTCATTTCATCAGGCAGCAGGCGGCCGGAGCGCGCCCGGACCGTCAGGTCTTGCGCGCGCGTGTGAATCTCCGCGAGCGCCAGCTCGTGGGCGCGGCGGATGACCGGGACCACCAGGCCCTGCTCAAGTGCTACGGCCAGACCCAGGTCAATGCTGCTGTGCGCGCGCACCGTGACGCCGTCGGAAGTGCTGTTGACGACGGGGAATTCCTCAAGCGCCATCGCCACGGCCTTCACAATAAAGTCCGAGAGTGTGTAGGCCGTGCCCTGCGCTTTGAGCTGCGCGCGCAGAGCTTCAAGTTCCGTGATGTCCGCCGAAACCGTCACGAAAAAGTGCGGCGCGTGGGTGTAACTCTCGGTCAGGCGCCGGGCGATGATCTGGCGAATATGCGTGAGGGGTTTGGGCCGCTCGGACAAAATCCGTTCAATATCGGCCACAGTTATTTGATTGCCGTCTGCGTTCTTCACCAAACTTAACAGGTCGATTCCCTCGCGCGCCGCCAGCTTCTTCGCTGTGGGAGTAATGCGCAGGCGGTTGTAACCCTGGGTTTCCAGGTAGTCGCGCACGTCGCGCTCGACGATCCTTCCGCCAGGCCCGGTGCCGTCGATGGGCGCGGGATCGATGGCGGATTCCTTCGCCAATTTTGCCGCGCGGGGGCTGATGCGGAAAACCTCCGGGGCGGCAGGGGGCTGGAACGATTGTTCCGGCGTCGATTGGGACGGGACGAAACCCCTCACCCGGTCCCCCCCAGGCGGGACGACCCCAGGAAGAGGAGCAAGGCCTTTTTGTTTTTCCCTCTCCAAGGGGAGAGGGTGGCCGTCAGGCGACGGGCGGGTGAGGGGTCCCTTCGCTTCGAGTCTTGGTCCGTGGGTCGCATGATGGATAGCCGGCGGCGCAACATCCGGCACCGACTCGCCGGGATCGCCAATGAACGCCACGGTGGTCTGCACCGGAACAGTCACACCTTCGCCCGCCACAACTTTCAGCAGCGTACCGGCAAAAAAGCTCTCGACTTCCAGCACAGCCTTGTCCGTCTCGATTTCGAGAATGATGTCGCCCTTGGCGACGGCGTCGCCAACGTGCTTGCGCCACTTGACGATCTTGACCGTTTCTTCCGACTGCCCCAATTTGGGCATGACTACGGCTTTAACCATGCTTTTTCCCAAAGCGAAAATCGAAACTCGAATACCGTATCGTAGGGGCGGCCCTCGTGGCCACCCTGGGGCAACCACGAGGGTTGAATTTCTGCCTGGTCCTAAGTTTTCACATCTTCAAATCGATTTCCCCGCCACCGGTGAAATCCAAAACTTGAAATTGCGGCAAGTTTCGAATTTCGAGTTTCGTTCTTACATAATGGACTTCACGGCCGCCAAGATATCCTCCACGCGCGGGTAGAAGACCGCTTCCAGCACGTGCGATTGCGGCGCGATGCCGTTCTTGGCTCCCACGCGCAGCACTGGAGCATCGAGATAATCAAACGCCTCCTGCTGAACGCGCGAGGCAACTTCGCCGGTAAAGCTGCCCATGCTCACGGCCTGGCTGATCACCACGCAGCGGCCGGTTTTCTGTACAGACATCAGAACGGTTTCGAGATCCAGCGGCACCAGCGTGCGCAGGTCAACAACTTCCGCGCTCACGCCGGATTCGGCCTGCAAGCGCCCAGCGGATTTCAGAGCCAGCGGCACGGCGGGTCCATAAGCGACGAGCGTCACGTCGCTGCCCTCGCGCTTTACGTCCGCAACGCCGATGGGCACGAGATATTCCTTGTCGGGCACCGGACCTTTCTCGTTATAAAGCCCCTGCGACTCGACGAACATGATGGGATTGTTGTCGCGAATCGCAGACTTCATCAGTCCCTTCGCGTCATACGCCGTGGAGGGGTAGATGACATACATCCCGGGCACGTGTACCACCTCGGATTCGAGCGTCTGCGAGTGCTGCCCGCCGTAACCTTTGCCCGCGCCGACGGAAACGCGCAGCACCATGGGGACTTCCACCTGCGCGCCCGACATGTAGTGCCACTTGGAGGCCTGGTTTCCCACCTGATCGCCCGCCATGAGCAGAAAATCCATGTACATCAATTCCACCACGGGCCGCAGGCCGATCATCGCCGCGCCCACGGCGGTTCCGCAGATGCAGGCTTCGGAGATGGGAGTATTGAAAACGCGCTCGCGGCCGAACATTTCGAGCATGCCTTTGGAAAGCTTGAACGCGCCGCCGTATTCGGCCACGTCTTCGCCGTAGAAGATGACGCGCGAATCGCGCAGCATTTCCTCAATCACCGCTTCCTTGATGGCGTCGCGATAAGTGATTTCGCCGTTCGCGCGCTTGATGGGAGCGAGGGGTTCAAGGACTTCGACCTTTGCGAACTCTGCCGGGACTTTATCCACAAACGTGTCCGTGTACATGTACTTGATGACGTCGGCGGGCGGAGGATCGGCGGCTTGTGCGGCGCGCACCGCAGCACGAGCGTTGCGGTCGCGCACGCGCTTCACTACGGCGGCGATGCCCTGCTCATCCAAAACTTTGCAATCCTCAAGCTGCTTTTGGAACGTGAGGATGGGGTCGACGGCCTTCCACGCGGCTTCTTCGTCGCGGGTGCGATATTCATTGCGCGGATCGCTGAGCGAGTGGCCGAAGTAGCGGTAAGTGTCGACGTCGAAGAAGTACGGGCCTTGGCCTTCGCGGCATCCTTGGGCAGCGCGCATCACGGCGTCGCGCGTGGCCAGCACATCCATGCCGTTGATGATTTCGGCGTGCATGCGGTTGTCGGCGAAGCCCACGGCGCGCTGGGCCACGTGGCTCACGCCCATCACTTCGCGGTCGGAGCGTCCGGTCATGGCGTAGTGGTTGTTCAGAACGAAGAAAATGATGGGCACGCCGAACGGATGCTTGCCCGCCATTTCGTTCGTGAACTGCGCCTGGGCGGCCCAGTTGAGCGATTCCAGCACCACGCCGTTGCAGTACGCGCCGTCACCCGCGAAGCAGCACACCACACCGCCGGTGTGAAGATAGCGCAAACCCATGGCCGCGCCGGTGGCGATGGGAACGCCGCCGCCCACGATGGCGTTGGCGCCCAGGTGGCCCACGGTGAAGTCGGCGATGTGCATGCTGCCGCCGCGGCCACGGCAATACCCGTCTTCCTTCCCGAACAATTCGGCGATGGTGCGATAAACGTGCTCTTCGAGAGCCTGTTCGAGGAGTTCTTCTTGCGTCGTTGACGTTGAGTGCGGAACGCGCTTGCGCAATTGCTCGATGCTCATGCCGCGAATCGCGCAGCAGCCGCGCGCCAGGCTGTCGCCGTGGCCGCGATGCGTGCTGGTGATGTGGTCTTTCAGAATCAGCACGCTGCACGCGCCCACGGAGGCGCCCTCCTGGCCGATGGAAACGTGCGTGGGGCCGCGATAATTGAACCCCGCCAGCGGCTCATACGCGCCGGAGCGCACGGTGACGATCATCTCCTCCATTTCGCGGATCATCAGCATGTCTTCCAGAAGGTCGATGGCCGTCGAGGCGGCAATTCGGCCCTCGGCCATCTCGCTGCGCAAGTTTCCGCGATAGCGAAAGGCCGGAATCGTTCCGCAATCGATTTCAAAGGGCGCGAAATCGGGTCGCGAGTCCTGCAAATAAACCGGCGTCATGTTTTCTCCCATGGAACATTGTCTCCTACGCTCGGACGACTTCCACGCCGCGCTTGCGCATTTCCTTCGCCAATTTGCGGTCGAACTTGGCGTCGGTGATGATCACCTGAACATCTTCCAGCCGCCCGGCGCGCGTGAACGAAATCTTGTGCGCCTTGCTGCTGTCGGCCAGCAAAATGACCTGGCGCGCGTGTTCCATCACCAGTTCCTTCGTGTAAGCCTCCGTGGGGTCGGTGGTGGTGAGGCCCTCGGCGAGGCTCAGGCCGATGGTTCCCATAAAGGCTATGTCCACGTGCAGCTCGCGAATCACGAAGCGTGTGAGCGGGCCCACGGTGGTCTGCGCGAGGCGGCGAAGTTCGCCTCCCACCAGAATCAGGCGGGGGCCGCGCCCGGCAAGCTCCACGGCGGCGCGCAGCGAGTTCGTGACCACGGTGACATTTGAGCGATCCTTGAGCAGGCGCGCCAACTCGAGCACGGTGCTGCCGCCATCGAGGTAAATGGTGTCATTGGGCTTGATGAATTCGAGCGCCGCAGCGGCAATGCGGCGCTTTTCCGCCGCGGCCACGGAGGTCTTGTCATCAAAGAGCGGCTCATCCAGGCGTCCGCCGGTGCTGACCGCCCCGCCGTAAACGCGGCGCAGCTCGCCGAGTTTTTCAAGCTCGCCCAGGTCGCGCCGGATGGTGGCGGCGGAGACGCCGAGTTGCTGCGTGAGCTCCTCGACGCGCACCACGCGGTTCTGGCCGAGAATGCCGCGAAGCTCCTCCCAGCGTTCCGGTGCAAGGTCCCGGGATTTCGGCATCGGCATCGGTAAAATCCCTTATGCTCGGTCATGATTGATTATATGAAGATTTTAGGCGAAGTCAATCAACTTCACTCAAAGGAGAAAAGGGACCACCCGGCGGGTGCGGCGGGCGTAGCCGGTATATTCGGGGTACATCCCCTTGAGCAAGTGTTCCTCCGCCATCATGCGAACACCCAACAGGGCGCTGGCCAGCAATGCCGCGGGCAGATTGCCGAGGGCAGGATGCGCGGCATAACCTGCCCAGGTGAAATAGAGCACGGCCGCGTAAATGGGATGACGGATAAAGCGGTAGGGACCGCGGGTGACCAGTCCGCCCGCCGTGGGATTGGCGGACGCATGAAAGCTGCGCATTCCGAAGGTGAGCCGCGCCCAGACCATCAGAAGGACGGCGGCGACCTGAAGGGAGATTGTCACCGGCCCTGCGCCGAAGAGGGCGTGCCGGTATGCCAGCCAAACGAGGCACACCACTGCTCCCACGAATGCGAGGACGGAGAGTGGTTTCCAGTTCATATCTCAGCCTGTAAAAAGTTCTTGATAAGTTCAAATCCACCTTAATTTTCACCATGATAGCATCGGTTAGGGTTCCGGCAACCCGGCGCCGCTGGTTTTGCGTCAAAGATAAGACGACCGAGAAGCCGAACGATGAGCGTGTGAACGCTGACGGTAAGGTGCGTGTCAAGGTTCTCCGCGAGGAGTCGGCTCAAATAGGAGGATTTGATTGTGAATCGAATATTCCTTTACCTCTTCCTGATGCTGTTTTGCTCCGTTCCGCTGGCGCTCGCTCAGCATTCCCAATCAACATCATCATCGGGTCCCGGGCCTTACAATTTCGCACTGGGATTTGGCAGCGCGCAGGATACCTCCAATGGCTCCGGCATCAGCACGGTTGACCTCTCGTCATGCACGCCCTCTCCTGCTTCCGACTGCGACGAAACCCCGGGGCTTCACCGCATGTTGGTGGGGTTTGACGGCGACGCGATGCTGAACAAGCGCTTCGGTTTCGGAGGCGAATGGGTATTTCAGCCGGCCAAGGGTAACTACGGTCCGATTCAGTATCGCCAGGAGTTCTATGACTTTAACGG